>CAZKCX010000685.1:0-3816 GCA_964550865.1 uncultured Planctomycetales bacterium | reverse complement strand
CCCTGGTCCCCAGTTGGCTCCGAGTCGGTGACGCCCCCGTTCTGAGGGGGGCGTCCACGTTGTGCCCGAAACCCCATCCGAAGAGCCTTATCTCATCGATATAGAAGCCACGGCACACATCGAGGTCTCGCTCCCTCCGCAGTGCCTGCAGGCCTATCGGCGCGCGGGGGTGCAGGTGAGGGTGGTGTATGACTTAGAGAACAAGAAGCAGTAAGCCGACCGTGCTCCGGCTAGCACGGAATCTTGGTAGAAGGGAGCGGAGTAAGATATGCCTAAGCCTATGATTCTCAGTATTGCTGTGATCCATGGCCTCGTGGACATCGGTGCATGCGCAAGGTGCCAGGCAAACACCATTTCCGCATCAGGTCATCAGGTATGTTCGACGAGCCAGGCGGCTGGGGAGAAGCCAAGCGGCCGGGACGTGCGAACGGACTCGGGAGCGAAGGATCGGGCGAGGAGATCTGCTATTGCCACACTCAAGGCGACCGATTCAACAGTGGCTGACAAACTTGGAGCTCTACAGGCCATATCAGGCTTCAGATTACGAGACCTTACTGCCTTGGTTCACGATGTAGCACAGAATGACGCCTCCGACAAGGTAAGACGATATGCCAAGATCGTATTGAAGCAGTGGCGACGGGATAAGGTTGCTGACGTCCGCTCGCAATCGGAGCAGACAGAAGCGCGCAGAAGGATGGCAATGACGGCTGCGGAGCGCCAGGCAAAAGAAGAGGCGACACGACGTGCGTCAATTCTGAAGAGACGGGACGAATATATGCAGGTGCTTCGCGCAGGCACTCTTAAGCAACGTCGGGCTGTCGCCCAAAGCGCTATCGTCTGGGCCAACTACATCCCGGAGGCGATTCCTGTGCTCCGTGATATCGTCTTGAAGGAGAAGGACTATGTGTTGCGCCTTGGCGCACTTGCCGCACTTGACCGCCATGGCGGTGACGAGGCAATCCCTTTGTTCCGAGCTTGTCTGAATGCGAAGAACGAAGAGGGCTTGCGGCAGCAGGCGGCCTGCTATTTGGCCCGGCGTGGGAAGAAGGAGGGGATTGCTACCCTGATAGATCTGCTTAAGTCAGAGAGAGCGCTCAACGATCCATGGTTCGGCGTGGTCCTCAATAGCTACCTTGAGCGGTTTACCAAGCAAGACTTCGGATACCCTTCATGCCACCCCAATCCCGCAGCGAGAAAGCCGTTCACTGAGAAGGAGCTGGAACGAAGAGACAAGGCGATCGCGTCTTGGCACGCATGGTGGAATCAAGTGAAGGCAACCTTCACCCCACCAGTTCCACACGACCCAACCTCTCGACCTAGCGATGGGAGGACCCGGCCATGAGGCGTCTGACCGTGAAGATCCTTGCCTTAGCATTGACGGCTTCGCTGCTTGCTTCTCAAGCCTTAGCGTGGGGGACTCTAGCTCACTGCGTTCTCGCCGCAAAGGGCGGGGCGACACCGGGTCGCATGTACCACTCCTCACCGGACTACTTCCCTTCGAGGCACCTCGGATGGGAAGACAATGGCGTCACAAACGAGTTCTGTTGGACGCATGAAGTTCAGCGTACATCGGCCGAGCCGATGCCTTGGCATCGGATTATGCGACCTACCTACTACGCCAACGAAACGGAGCGGGCAGACAACTCAGCATCTGTGCACATGAACATCTTGCTAAGCCACAAGATGCTTCAACGTCCCGAACATGTCGAACTGAATGAACTTCGCGTGGGCTGGGCGGCCCACAACCGTGAGGATCAGGCCAATCCGTACAGTCCATTGCTATTACCTGCACATTTCGACTTCTTCCCAGCGCCACGGGTACCCGAAGAAGTAGGTAACTGGGGGCTTCACTCGCTCTATGAGTCCTACTGCGATGTGCTGGTCTACGTGTTTGTGTGTTGGTTTGAGCACGAGGGAACGTACGAAGCCGCCGTGGAGGCAGCTTTCGACAGCTTCGGAAACCCGACAACACTACCGACACCGTACGACTGCCTAATCGGCGCGTCCACCGGGACAGCAATTACCGATGGGCTTATATGCCTGTCGATGAAGGTCTTTCGCAAGAAGCAGCAAGCTGTTGACAATCTGATGCGATGGGATCCCGGCATCAGTTGTTGGGTGTACGAAGGATTGGATGTGCAGACGCGCATTGACATCACCGCATCCCGCACTTCACACATCGACCTGTCTCATGAGAAACTACTATGGTTTTCTCGGTCAACATTCGATGCGGCCTTGAATTGGCTCAACAATCATCCAGCGGGTCAAAGCTTCTGGGACTACTGGAATGCTGCGGTGGCTGCCGCCAGCGAAGAATGAAGCATCTATCGTGGTATGCATCTTTCGATCAGGCCGGATGCGCGTCCGGACCAACGGCACGTCGTTCGTGCTGCATTTCGAGCCCAAGACCGATCGCGACGGCCAGCCCCGTCCAGACCGCCGCCGCTGGTTCGCCGCCGCTCCTTGAGGACCCGGTTGACGCGATCAACTGCGGTGAGGATCCGCTCGCCGTCGGACCCCAACGACCGCATCGTCGAGACCTACCGTCGCGAGGACGGGAAGGTCGTCCGCGTCAGCACCGGCCTCGGCGATACCGACTACGCCTACGACTCCGCCGGACGCCTGGAGACCACCACGCTGCCGGACGACACGGAGATCACGCAGGATTACACGCTCAACGGCCACGTCGAGACGCGACAGACGGAATACGACGACGGCACGCTCCAGACCGTGGTCTACAACCGCAACGCCGCCGGTCAGGTGCTGGACATGTTCGTCTCCGGCGACCCGGACGACGCCAACGAGCCGAACGAGGTTACGTCGTTCACGTATACGGACATGGGCCAGGTGGAAACGCGGACGGACCCGGCCGGCATGGTCACCGAGTACCACTACGACGCCCAGGGCCACGTCACCTGGATGTTTGAGGACACCAACGACCTCGACCGCGCCACGCAATACCAGTACGACCCCAACAACGGGAACCTCTCCAAGTTCATCGGGTACAATACGGGAGACGTACCACAGGAGACCTCCTATACCTACGACAAGCGAGGGAACGTGACACAGATCACGTATCCCAACGGCGACCAGATCTCGATGACCTACGACGCCCTCGGCCGACTCGCCACCCGCACGATCGGCGGCACCACGATCAACTACGCCTACGACAGTCGCGGGCGATTGGCCAGCCGTTCAACGGAGACTGTGGATGATATCTACACCTACGACGCACTCGGCCGGATGCTCACGGCCAAGCGAGACACAGAATCAGGGTACTACGAGTCTGAGGTCATCTTCACTTACGACGCCCTCGGCCGGATGACGAGCGAGAGTCTTTTCTCTCGTGAGGTCTCCTACACCTACGACCACGCCGACCGACGCGAGTCCATGACGCTCCCCGGCGGCGAGGTCGTCCACTACAGCTACGAGCCGAACAGCACGCGGGTCGACCTGATCTATCCCGAGGACGCCAACGACTTCCTCACCGTCGACTACGACTATCGCGGCCCGGCCGTCATCCAGCGGAGCGTGACACTGGCAACCGACCCCAACGTCAGCGTAGACTGGATCATCGAGCGGGACGGCCTGCTGCGGATGACCGAATCGATGAACTGGCGAACCGACACGGGCGATGCGAACTACACGTGCCTGCTGGCCGGCTTCGAGTATGGCCGCGGCGACATGGGCATCCCCACCAGCGAGACGTTCCGCCGCGCCGACTTCCCCAACAACCCGCTCACGCGGGAGTTCGACTACGATACCCTCCACCGGCTCACCGACGTGGACTACCCCAACGAGCCGAACGAGGAGTTC
>CAZKCX010000684.1:0-3827 GCA_964550865.1 uncultured Planctomycetales bacterium | reverse complement strand
CCGTCCAGGAAGGCCGCGACCATGCGGTCGGCCATCTGCTGATTGCTGAACACCAGCGGCAAGAGAAACTGCAGGTCGGTGTTGGGCATCCGCAGGTAGTCCGCCATCGCCGTCCGCCACCGCGCGTCGAACTCGCCCAGGACGTCTTGACCGGTCTCGCAGGCGTTCGCGTCGGCCAGGACGTCCGCGGCGATGGTCGCCGACCAGAGCGCGGGATAGACGCCCTCATAGCTCATCGCGGTGACGAAGCCGCCGGCATCGCCGACGAGGAGCGTTCGCTTGCCCACGTGCGTTTCCAGTTCGATGGCCCGACCCGCGGGCACCGGAGCGGACACGGGCTGTTGAGGATCCAGCTTTTTCGAGATCAGGCCGGCCTCTCGGGCCGAGTCGACGAACGCGATGAACTCCTCGCCGATCTCGCGCGGCGGGGTCGGACCGGCCACCCCGATGGCGATATGCCCCGCGACGCGGAGCACGTAGCCGATGCTGCTGGCCTCGATCAGCCCCATCGCCACGCTGAGGTCGGCCCGCTCATCTCCCTTCGATCCGCGCGGTTCCTCGCCGTCCCACTGGGCCCGCCAGCACGGGGGGGTCGAGGGCATCTCGAACCCGAGGGCGGCGGCGACCACCGAGCGAACGCCGTCGGCCCCGATCAGGAAGCGCCCTCGCAGGACCGTTTCGTCCGACAGGGTGAGCCGGATGTCTTCCTCGAGGACCTCGACTCCCTCCACGCGGCTCAGCGAACGCACGCACGCCCCTGCCTCCTCGGCGGCGTCCAGCAACGCGGATTCCAGTCTGCCGCGCCGTGCGAAGAACGCCAAGTGCGGATCTGGCCTGCTGGTGGCGGACTTGGCCAGTTCGTCGTCGTGCAGCGTGATGGCCTCCACCGGGGCGTCGAGCGCGTCGTCGGCGTTGAGACCGGCCTGCTCGAGGAGTTTCCGCGCCGCGGCGTTGATCCACAGCCGTTGGGTCGACGCCCGCGTGCGCTCACGGTGGTCGAGCACCTCGACGGAAAGGCCCTTGCGGGCGCACTGAATGGCCGCCATGGCGCCGGCGGGGCCGGCTCCCACAATCACAACGTCCTTCATCCCAGGTGCATCTTCGGCCATGGGCTGTCCTCAAGCGCGATGCAAACGAATCCGTGGCGAGGGAATGATACTCGCAAGCGCGGGTGTCCGTCATCCCGGAGGAGGGCCTCGAAGTCGAAGCGGGTCCGCGCGCTGAGGATCAGTCCTGGATGTTCAGGGACTTCCACAGCGCGGTCTCGGCCTCCGTGAAGCGCTGGAAGGTCTCTTGCAGCTCGGCCCGTATCACCTGCAACTGCGGATCGTCCGCGGGGATCTTCCCTTCGTGGGCCTCGGCCAGGCCCTTGAGTCTCGCCGTGGCGTCGTCCAGGCGCGAGGCCGCCTCCGCAAACGACCGCGCCGCGTCAAAGATGTTCAGCTCACGAGTCTCCACCAGCGACGGGCGATAGAGCAGCCGCCAGGGGTTTCGCCGCAGGTCCTTGGTGGCGGCCTTGAGGTGGTCGCTGGTCTCCGTGAAGTTCGCAAGGATCTTGTTCACGGAGCCCTTGTTAAGGGTGATCACCTCGCTGGTGTTGGCCGTAATCGCATTCAGGTCCTCCAGCGAGGAGCCCAGGCGATCGATGGAGGTATGGATCTTGGCCATCAGGCTGCCGGAGTTCGCACTGTCCAACTCCTCGGCGATGGCCTTGGCGATGCCGTTGTTGAGCGTCTGGGTCGTCTCCTTGACGTTGTTCAGCGCGACGCGGATCGCCGGGCGGTTCTCCTTCAGCATGCCGGAGACGTCGTCGAGCGCATCGTTGATGGAATCCAGGGCCACCTGGAGCTTGCCGAGCAGCGTCGTGCGAACCTTCGGGTCCATTTGCCCCTGCAGCTCGCGGGTGATGGTGTTGATGTGGTCGAAGGTCGTATGGAGCTTGGCCAGCAGCGCGGCCTCCAGCTTCGGGTTGAGCTCGTCCCGCAGATTGGTGGTCATCGTATGGATGTCGCGAAGGATGGCGAGCAGCTCGGCCATGAGTCCGTCTTCGTGGCTCGCGTCGAGCTGCATCTTGATCAGGGCCATCATGCTGCCCTTCTGTTTGGCGTCGAGCTCTCGCGAGAGCAGCCCGCCGAGTTCGGTGACTTGCTCCGTGACGGCGGCAAACCCGCCCATCCCCTCGCCCTCGATGACGTCGTTCGGTTCGAGCTTCTTCCGGCTCGTGCCCTGGTCGACGATCAGCAGCGATCCGGCGCCGCCGAGGATAGGCCCCTCCGGCGAAACCGAGCAGTCGGCTCGGAGGTCGAGCTTGTCCTGCACGTCGGCACGGACGTACAGGTACGTCATGGGACGGGTCTTGCCGGTCGTCTCGTCATGGTGCTCGCCCTGCTCGAACCACATCCCGGTGATTTGGCCCACACGCTGTCCCGCAAACTGGACGGGGGCACCCGCCTCCAGCGGAGGGATCGACAGCGTATGCGCGAACCGTATCGTGATCGGCCTCTTCTCGTCTTTCCACGGCGGCCGCACCCCGATGAAGATCAGGATGCTGAAGAAGAGGGCGAACATGACGAGCACGGTCAGCCCGAGCGCGAAGGTGTTTCGCCGCTTTGCCATGATGACTCCTCGTATCTCCTACGCTCGTCTCGACGACCTCACGAACGGGAGAGTCCTCAGCCTTCTCGACTCACCCGCTGACGATCAGCTTCTCGAATTCGCTCGTCCCGGTCTCACTCGTCAGCGGCCCGTGGCTGTATCCGTTGAGGAACTGGTTCATCAGCTTCTCGTCGCGAGACGCGAGCGTTTCCGGATCGGCGTCGCGAAGGGCTTCGAACTCGCTTCGCGGTCCGATCTTGAGGACCCTCCCGCGGTCGAGCATGACCATGCGGTCGGCGATGCGGAAGGCCGAATCCATCTCGTGCGTGACCACCACGCTCGTCACGGACAGCATCTTGGATAGATTCATGATCAGCTCGTCGATGGCGGCCGACGTGACCGGATCCAGCCCCGCGCTGGGTTCGTCGTAGAAGAGGATCTCCGGATCGAGCGCGGTGGCCCGCGCCAGGCCCGCGCGCTTCTTCTGGCCGCCGGAGAGCTGGGACGGCATCTTGTCGCGGTGCTCGAGCATGCGGACCTGCTGGAGCTTGAGCGTCACGACGATGTCGATCACCGAGGCATCGACGTAGCTGTGCTCCCGAAGAGGCAGAGCCACGTTCTCGGCCAGGGTCATCGAGTTGAACAGCGCCCCGCTCTGAAAGAGGATGCCGAACCTCTTGCGGATTTCATTGAGCTCCTCTTCCTCCATGCGCGAGATGTTGACGGGTTCGGTCATGCTGCGGGTCTGATACTCGACCGTGCCCTCCTCGAACGGCAACTCGCCGATCAGGCAGTTCAGCAACGTGCTCTTGCCGCATCCGCTTCCACCCATGACCACGATGGTCTCGCCGCAGTGCACGTCGAACGTGACGCCGTCGAGCACGGTGATCGGTTCCCCCTCGGCGTTCGGGAAGCGCTTCACCAAACCGGAGATCGAAATCTCCACAGGGCGCTCCGACCCCGACCGCTCCTCCGTCGGCGTCCCGTTGTCTTCTGCGTTGTCCTCCATCCGCTCTCCCTCGCGTGTGCCGGATTGACGCTGCCTGCAACAAGAACCGAACAGTGTGGCACGGCCGCCTCCAGGCTTCGCTACGCTTCGCCGTGACAAGCCCGGCCGTGAGCCGTAGAAGCGTTCCAGCCGAGTGCGGCTTGCGGTGAGCCGGACCGAACCGCTGGCCCACAGAAGGCAAAGCTGCTCGACTGTTCAGACATTGTTGCGAACAGCTTCGTAC
>CAZKCX010000683.1:0-3827 GCA_964550865.1 uncultured Planctomycetales bacterium | reverse complement strand
CGCCGGATGACGCGATACATCGCGCGGAGGGCGGAGAGGGCGTCGCCGGGGCTATCGTCGAGCACGTAGTAACCCCAGAGGTTGGGCGACTCCTTGACGCGACGGACCTCGGCCTCGCATGCCTCCGGCCAGAAGAGGATGATTCCCTCGTGGTGCGGGGCAGCCGTCGTGCCCCGTGCCCCTCGCGTACAGTCCTTCAGCTCCGTGTCCGTGCGATTCCGGTAGGTGATGAGTTCGTCTTCGATCCGAATGAGACCACGCTTGGGGATTCGCTTGCCGGCCGGCTCTCGCAGGGGGATGGTCGCCTCATCGGCCGAAATCGCTTGCCGGAGCCTCGGCTTGCCGTAAAGGTGCTGCGTCATATGGTGCATGACCTTGATCCCGTGCGCCGCACAAAATCGGCCGCGGTCGGTGTTCGGATCCAGGTCGGCCTCGCCGCCAAGGATCAGGTTCATCCCGACGGACTTCACCCGTCGAAGCTCCTCCATGTTCGAGACGCTGTACGTGCCCAGGATCGGCTGGCCGGCAACGGTGTACGGCGTGGGCAGCTTCATCAACGCGGGCTTGGTCTCATCGCCATGGGCTTGTGCAATCGGCGAAGAAGCGCAGAGAAACAACAGAATGTACTCTTGCGCGCGTGAAAGGGGGGTAGCCATAACCAATGCCTCCGTCACTGCGGAACCATCTGGACCCGTCAAGTCCCCGCCGGGGTGGCCGGGATTTTGCTCTCAATCGCAGAGAAAGGGACCTCGCTCGGCACACAGTGGTTGCTGACAGCCAGCGCGGCCGCCACGCCCGCGGCCTCACCCATCGGCACCGCGTTGCCGGTGACGCGGTAGCTCGAGTGGGCGATGAAGTCTCCGCTGATGCACCGCCCGGCGAGGAGCAGGTTGTCGACGTCCTCGGCGAGCAGCGCGCGATAGGGGATGTCGTAGGGCTTGGCGCGGACCTTCGACTTGGCGATGGCTTTGGTCTTGTTCGGGTCCGTCGAGTGCACGTCGACGGGGAACGTCACGCGGCAGACGGCGTCGTCGTGTCGCGCGCCGCGGATCAGGTCTTCGCTCGTGACTCGATATCGGCCATGAATGCGTCGGCCCTCGCGGACGCCGATGTGCTCCGGCGTGGCGACGATGCGGACCGATTCCCAGATCCCGCCCAACGAACGCAACGCATCAACGAGCTGATGGACCTCGCGTCGGGCGCGGAGCGTGGCCTGTGTGATCGCCTCGGCATCGATGGCGGAGACGCCGTATTCGTGGTTGGCCATCATGCAGAAGAGATCGTCACGGATGTAGAACATCGTCGGAGCGGCGTAGGAGGGGGAGACGCCCGCGCGCTTCATCTCGGCAAGGAGGCGGCCCTTCGGATTTCGCCACTTCGGCTCGGCCAGGCCGCGGACGAACGGGGCGACCTGCTTGGGGTCGAGCCCTGTCAGCAGGGCGATCAGGCTCATGGGTTGCGTGCGCCCGGTTTGGGGTGCCCCGTAATCGAATCCGCAGCCGGCCCGGGCGGCGAGGTCGCCGTCGCCGGTCGCGTCGATGAAGACCTTCGCCGACCAGGCCTCGCGGCCCGACTTGGATTCGGTGATCGCGTCCGTGATCCGGCTCGAGGCATCGCGAGCGGCCGCGGCGAGTCGCGTGTGCAGGCGGATGTTCACTCCCGCCTCGGTGCACATCTCTTCCAGCAGGAGCTTCATCTGCTCGGTGTCGTATGAGATGCCGCGCTTGTACTTTGTGGCGGCACCACGTTGTTTGAGCGCATCGAGAAGCTCCTTCATCAGGCCCGTCTTGTTGTTCGCGTCGAGGATCCAGCTCAGCAGCCCGGCCGTCCAGACGCCGCCGAGGCAGCCGTTGACCTCGATGAGTCGTGTTGTGGCACCTGCGCGCGCCGATGCGATGGCGGCTGCGATGCCGGCCGGTCCACCGCCGCAGACGATGACGTCGGCGTGCTCGACGACGGGGATATCCTTCGCGGCCTCGGGACATGTGTCCGGCGTATTCGCACTCTCCGCTGCGCCAAGACCGACGGAACCGACCGCCAGCGGCAGAGCACCGAGGGCGCCGGACTTGAGGAACGTGCGGCGGTGCATGGGGTGGGTCATACCAGGTCCTTCCGAACGCGCGATGGGAAAACGGGGTTGGATCAAGACGGGGAGCTACTTAATCGCGGCCGGGCTCACGGCCATCATCAGGCTGATGAGTCCTTTCTCGGCCTCGTTGAGATCGGAGGCATCGACCAATTCCCACAGAATCTCATGCTTCTCGCGCTCGTCCATTTCGTCGAACTGGCGGGATACGACGAGAACGTGGATGTTGTCCTTGTAGCCGTCCGAGATATCCACGGTGTCGTTCGGGAAGGCAGGCCGAAGGGCCTCCTCAAGGATCTTCTTGATCGCATCACGTGGACGACATGCATTGCCGCTAGAATCGTCGCCAGCCATATCAATTCTCCGGTGCGAGGAACAAGTCAGTTGTTCCGATCCAGCCATTCCCTGACGACATCCACCGCTTCAAGGAAGCTCTTGGCGTCCGTCCAATGGGCATCTTCTCCATCATACCGCCATGTGGGCCGCCAAGCATTGACCTGTGTTGAGAAACTCTTCCAGGCCGGGCTGTTTCTGAATCGCTCATACGACGTCAAGAGCTTTTTCAGGAGCGCTTCGAGTCCATGATCGTAGACATCTCGTTCATCCAGATCGAGCTTCTCGACAAGTTGCTTGAGTGTCGTACAACGATGGATCTCCATCGCAATTGCTTTGATCTTGCACTCCACGGAGTACCCACCGAGGTACATGGCGCCTCGTGCTTGTTCCTTCTGGTTTGACTGCTTCTCAGATTTGATGAGAAGCGCCCAAGCGTCCGCGCGCCGCTTGAGTGACGCGTTCCTCATGTCGGTTACGCCATGATGCTCGTACTTCCCCATCGACGGATACCGAGCCTTCCCACGTCAGTCAAAGACCGTCCGGACGGATCGGTCCTCAACTCAACACCACCGCCTCGATCCCGAGGGCCTCGCACGCGGCGCACAGGGCGGCGACGTGGTCGCCCATGATCGCGTGGATGTGGTTGCTGTTGTAGTTGTCGCGGAGCGTCTCGAGCGAGATATCGAACTTGGCGAATGCGTGCGGCCACTCGTACGTCGTCTGCTTGGCGAGCTGATCCTCCTTCTTGCGGGAGAGCTTCTCGAATGAGCCGGTGAACATGTGCATCTGGAAGCGCCCGGCGGTTCGGGTGATGCGGCCGAACGTCACCTTGTCCGCGGGCCTGGCGTAGAACTGGACGCTGCACCCGCCGGCGCGGAAGTAGAAGTCGCTCGCGGGCCGCAGGTGCACCTGCTTCCAGTTGCGGCGGAAATCGCTGCTCCGTTGGGCGAACCAGGGCGAGTGCTCCCCGCTGTTCACGAGGTCGTAGAGGCCTTCCTTCTCGTGGTAGTGGCGCAGGTCGGCGAAGAGCGCGGGCGTGCCCGAAAGCTCGTGCATGAGCTGCATCGTCAGGGCGCCGTTGCTGTCGCACTCGGTCGCGCAGATGACGGGCTTCTTGGGGTTGTCCTCCCAGTCGGCGATGTCGTTGAGGAGCGCTTCCTGCACATCGCCGATGCACAGCTCGGGATATTCGGTCATGTCGAGCTGCCCGGTCAGGCCGCAGAAGTCGATGCCCTCCTCCTTGATGAAGTCCTTCATCGCGAGGTACATCCGGACCTGCCGGGCGAGCGTGCCGTCCATGCCCGGGGTGAGCTTCTTGCTGTCCCAGTGGATCTCGGCGCAGTAGCGTTCGAGCCAGTCGAGGCCCGCCTGCACGCGCTCGTCCTTGATCTTCTTCATCTCCTGG
>CAZKCX010000682.1:0-3827 GCA_964550865.1 uncultured Planctomycetales bacterium | reverse complement strand
TGGTTGTAGACGGCGACCGCGAGGGTCTTCTTCGCCCGGTCCTGACCGATGACGACCTTGTGGATCTCCTCGAGCAGTCGCGCTCGGGCCTTCCCGAGCCGCTCGATGATCTCGACCTCCGCCGGCTTCCTCGGTGCTGTCGACATGAAGGCTCCCTACCCCCCTGGGCCGCTGGTCTGGTAACCTCGGTAGGATAGACGGGCCACGTGGCGATTCGCAAGAAGCGGGCCGGTTCCCGCCAAGCCTCAGACTTCAGACCTCGGGAAGAGGAGACAGCATCGCTCCCTGACGATCGCGTTCTCTGAAAGTCGGTCGCGTCTGAAAGCGCGGCTCGGCGGGCGACTCCCCTTCGCCGAGGCACGACACGCCCGGTCGCCGATCCGAGCCGGGCTGTCCTCAGCCCGGTCCGACCCACCTAGTGCTGCATTTCAGAAGTATCGCGACTACGTGCCCGAGCCGCGGCATTCATGCCGCGCGGCCGCGCCGGATGAATCCGGCGGCTCGGGCAGCGACAGTGTAGTGTGCGGTCCTGTCCATAGTCGCACGATTTCTGAAACGCGGTACTAGGGACCCGGCTTCGCATCGGCTAGGCCGAATGAGCCAAACGGACTCTGACAGGAATCGACGTCGACACGCCGCGATTCGTGTCCCCCACCGCTCAAGCGGTGGGCCACCCATTGGATTCTGACCCCTGATACCGGGCCCATGGTGCTCCCCAGACCCTAGCGCCTGAACCCTTCCCTTCGTTAGGGACCACGGGGGCGAACGCGGAAGGATGCTCCGCCGCCGACTGCATTCCCCGTATGCGGATCAGTGCGTCATCCCGTAGACGAACAGGTTCACACCGAGCTTGAGGGCGTCGGCGTCCGCGTAGCCGCGGTTGTAGGGAAAGGGCAGCTGCTCCCAGCCGTTGCTCAGGCTGTAGCGCGAGTAGATCACGCAGAGCGTCCCGTCGCGGGTGATGCCCTCCAGCGTCGGCACGCGAAGCCCGCTGGATTCCTCCTGCACGAGTGGCGTATAGCTGACCTGTCGCACGGGGAAGACGGCCGAGTAGAGCGGATGCTCCAACGGCAGCACGCCCAGCTCGCTCTTCGGCAAGACGCGCTGGATCTCGCGGCGAAAGGCGACGTCGAACGCCCGCCGACCGGCCGCCGCATCCGCCACCAGCACGCCGCCGCTTTCGAGGTAGCTCCGCAGCCGCGCGACCTCCGTGTCGTTGAGCTTGAAGTCCCGCAGACCGGTGAGGTAGAGCATCGGATGCTTGAAGACGTCCAGCTCGCCCAGCGCGACGACCTCGCGCTTGAACTTCGTCTGAAGCGTCGTGTTGTCCTGCATGAACTTCAACAGGTTCGGCAGGGCCGACGGCGTCGGGTCCCAGTCGCCGGCATGGACGACCTGAGCGAGCACGAACTCGTCCCGCGTCGCGCTGGCTTTCTCGAAGAAGACCTTCTCGACGGCCCGCATGCGGCCGTACTCATAGCAGGCGATCGCGTAGGTGACCATGTTGCTGCCGAGCTTGCGGGCGTCGGCGCCGACGATCCACGCGCCGGGCTCGTAGTTCTGCGGCGGGTTTTGGCCGAACCAGCCGTTGGCGACGTCGATGGGTGTGAAGAAGACCGCCGTTCGGCAGCCGATGTTCATCCCCTCGATGTAGGGTGCGTTGACGAAACGCTTGCTCGTGCCCTGCTGGTAGTTGACCTTCTTGATGTCGTAGTAGGCGCTGAAGACCGGGTGGTCCGACGGCAACGGCGCCAACTCGCGCTTGGGGAACATGGCCGCCATCTCGCGGCGGAACGACTCGGTGAACTCCTTCGCCCCGCAGCAGGCGTTGGCGAAGATCGTCCCGCCGTCATAGACGTAGCGGCGGATCTTGGCCCGTTGCTCGTCCGTGAGCTCCGGCACCGGCTCGTGACCCGTGAGATACAGGATCGGGATCTCCGTGGGGTCGTAGCTGAAGCTCCGCCAATTGCTGTCGAAGTGTCGATAGCGAATGCCCAACTCGCGGTTGGTCCACCGCAGCAGATTCCGCACATCGTCCGTGACGTTGAGCCAGTCGCGCCGGGCCTTGCGGTGGCCGTTGCGCACGGCGTACGTCACCTTGGTGTAGGCCATCTTGCTGACGAGCGCGGGCGGCGCGGGCTCGCGTTTTCGCTCGCTCCGTCGCAGCGGGGTGGCCGGCAGGGGCAAGGGCGGAAAGGACTCTCCGCCGCTGCGCCGATGCGGCTTGGCCTTGGGCGGAATGCCATGCCCGGGGAGTTGCAGCCTCTCCCCCTCGGCCGCGCGGGCTTGGCCCGTGGACGAGCAAGGAACGAGTAGACCCACGAGAACAACGAGGATGAGGCCCTTCCGGAACGCGATGGACATGCTCGGTCCTCCCAGACGGCGGGCTAATTCAGAACGACCCCCGTCCAAGGTCGGCGAGTGCTTCTCTCCGTATGGCCGGGAGCAGGATCGCACGCGGCGCGCCTCTATTATCATCGGACCCGGGTCGTGCCACAAGCGCTTGAATCGCGTAAGCAACCCCACTTGCGGACGTTGGCGGCGAAGCCGCTCTGGAAAGCGAAACGCCGAAGCCCTCCGATCCATTGCAGGGAGCTTCGGCGTGTCGGCTTTGGAGGAGGTTTCAGATGCTGCTAGAGGTCTTCTAGGAGGCGATCCAGGGCCTCGTCCAGCTTGCCGTCGACATCATATGTGCCGTTCAAGATCGCACTGCGAATCGGCGCGACCTTCTCGATACGGATCTCGGGCAGATCGCGGATCTTGGCCAGCATCTCGGCCTTCGTGCTGATCTCCACGGTGTCGCCCTCTTCGAAAGGCCTGTCCGTGTTGGAAACCGCCTGCTTCTGATAGGCCGAGACCGACTGGATTCGACCTGCCCCCATCGGACCCTGTAGCGGACCGACATCAGACATGCGCTCACCTCGTTGAACGTTCAGCTGTTCCGGTTGGGGCTTGAGTGGATTGACCATTGGGCCTTGCCCCCTACGTTACGCCCTGACGGCGCGCGACGGTATCGCACGCCCCTCAAGCCGGCATTCCTCCGTGAACGCGGGTGATGGAACAGGGTTTGTGTTTTGCGTTCCTCGGCGGTGATTTTTGGGCTGGTCCGTCAGCCCGAGAACTCCCGCTCTCGCGCTTCGCTATGCAGTTTATCGGTGCGTCAGGTCGCCGAACTTGAGGATTTTCGCGGGCGGGGTCCACAGTGTGTAAGTTTCGTTGACGTAGCAACATACATCGAGGGAATCCAGGCCTCAGCTCGCCGAGCGGAGCCGATCCAGCACCCGCACCGCCAGCATCAGGGCGCGAGGCAGATGGAAGGGGTCCTTGACCGGCAACGCTACCGTTTCGGTAATCACTTGGCCGTGGCGGTTTAGCCTTTGAACCCATTCGCCGTTCTCTTTGTCGGGGAAGGTGCGGAAGGCATAATCGTGCTGCCGCCAGTACCAATCCAGGCACCAAGGTTTTCCCGATTTCTCATAGGCGAGTAAAAGTGCGTATAGCGCTTCCGTCGCCGGCCACCAGAGTTTGGTGTCGGCGAAACGCCAGGCCACGTGGTCGGGATCCCCTTGGGTGTCCACGGCGTGGAAGAGCCCGCCCAAGGACTCGTCCCAGCCCAACTCCATGTGCCGTCGAATGATGTCGCATGCCTTGTCGATACCCTGCGCGTCCGTTTCCTGCTCGAAGATGTGGATCTGGAACCACATATCCTCGATGACGTGCCCGGGGACGATCACCTGGCATTCCGGCGATCCGTCGATCGTGTTGTCGAGCCGGATGAACTCGTGCACCAGCCCGTCTTCCGAACGATGGAAGTGCTCGAACACGTC
>CAZKCX010000681.1:1529-3836 GCA_964550865.1 uncultured Planctomycetales bacterium | reverse complement strand
GCCGACCTTGCCGGCGCGGAAGCCCGATGCGGCAGCCGCCGCACCCGAGCCCAAAGCCACGACGCCAAAGCCCGCACCCAAGGTCGAACCCCGCAGCCCGGTTGAGAAGCCCACGCCACAGTCCGGCGGACCAAAGGAGGTGGCGGTCCCGCCGAAGTCGTCGACACCGAAATCGCCCACACCGAAACCCGAGTCGACGCCCGAGATAAACAAGCCCGCTCAGGAGCCGACGAGCCCGAAGACCCCGGAGCCGAAGCCGGATCCCGCCGAGCCGACACCGATCGAACTCCCCAAGGCCCCCGAGAAGAAGGAGCCTGCGACGGCGAGGCCCGAGCCGTCCAAGCCGACGCCCCCGAAACCGATCATCAAACCCTCGGAGAAGCCCGAGACCTCCCTGCCCGAGCCGGCGAAGGCCTTTCGGGTGCCGCCGCCACCGACCATGAGCACAAGACCGGCCAAGAAGGCCTCCGAAAAGCAAGAGCCCTCTGTTCCCCCGGCGCAGCCCGCGGTCGACGTGAAGGCCCCGCAAGCCGCGCAGGACGAGCCGAAGTCGCCCGCCGGCGGCGCGAATCAACCGGCCAAGACCGGTCCCCAGTCGGAAGCGGACATCAAGACCATCATCCGAAAGAAGCTCGCTGAGGTGGCAGAGAACCCGAACGATCTCGAGAAGCAGATCACGCTACGTCTGCTGTACCTGGCGAACAACCAGCCCGAGAAGGCCTTGGCGGAGATACCCGGGACCAACGCCGACACCCAGGCGATGATCAACCAGCTCATGGAGATCCTCATCACTGCCCGGGAAGGGGACGTCAAGGATCCCGCCTTGGCCGCGCAGAAGATGCTGACCAAGGTCGAGGAGCTCCGTGGATTCCTCAAACGCCACGCCGACCTGGAGATCCCCAAGTTGGCGTTGTGCACTCGAGTGCAGCGGTTCGGCGTGTACGACGAGATCTCGCCGCCGACGTTCGAGGCCGGCAAGGTCAACAAGGCCATCGTCTATTGCGAAGTGGCCAACTACACGACAAAGCCGACGGACGACAATAACTATCGCGTCCTGTTGGCCCAGCGTATTCAGGTACTCAACAAGGCCGGCAAGACAATCCTCGAGAGCACGGATGACGACATCCCCTACATCAGCCCGACCAAAGTAGGGGACTTTTACCTGGTTCAACTATTGGAATTACCCGCCGACCTTCCGCCAGGCGACTATGTGCTCCGGGTTTACGTTGCGGACAAGCAAGCGGCGAAGGCTCAGGAGCGGGACCTCGAGTTCCGGCTGACGGCACCTTCCCGCTAAGCCATGCTAAAGAAGATGCTTCCGGCTGCAAACACCCCCTGGAAATGATTGCCCGTTACGGAATTATTCTTTTGGTACCGGAGGGAACCTCCCACTATAATACGCGTACAAGTAGATGGTTGAGCACCCGTACTAAAGAGGTTATTGCAGTGGAACTTGGGACAGAACCCCAACAGCTAACGCAACTTACGTTGTACGTGTATCGTCGAGCGCTGCACCCGGAGCTTTTCCGCGTTCACGCCCGGAAACACATTCGTCAGAAACGGTACCAGGCGGAAATCTGGGTCGTGGGCCTCGGGCACGTCGTAACGTTGCACTCGAACGACCGCGTGCTGACGGAGGTCGCAACGGCGGACAGCGACATCCTGCCGGACCGCGGTTTGGCGCATCAGTTTCGGTTTCGGGGCGAACGGGACCATGCGGAGCGCTGGGACAACGGTGTGAACTACATGCTCTCCAGCCAGATTGAGCGGATGAGCAAGCAGTTGTTCCAGGCGTCGCATGCGGATCTCCTCCGGCACGCACGAAGAAGGGGCATCCTAACGACATTCGAGCAGTGGGCCAGCAACGGGGACCTCATGCCGTTCTCGTTCATCGATTACGAAGCCCGCGAGCGCGAACTGCACGTGAATGCCTTCCACGTGTATCCGGAAGAGCTGACGTTCGTCAAGACCCAGTCCATCATCGAGCTGGAGCTGGGCTTGCCGCGGTAATCCTCGATCATCCGTATCACACGTAGACGACGTACCTATGGTAAGGGGGGATTCCGTGCGCTGACGCCTTTCCGCGTTCCGCGCCCCCGGCGAGCAGATGCGTGCATTGCTGCTGCCATTCTGGCAGAAAGCCTAGTTAGGTCGATGCCCCGATTGCCAGAAAGGCAGAAGGCCATCTGCGTTCCCCCTCCTCGCTTGAATCCACAAGTCTTTTCTTTGCAACTTTTTAGGAAGGTCCTTCTTCTTCGTTCTCGCCACAGGGGTCTTGGCACAGGCCTTGCATGAACTGCTTCCGAC
>CAZKCX010000681.1:0-1519 GCA_964550865.1 uncultured Planctomycetales bacterium | reverse complement strand
AAAAGAACAATCGCCTTGAGCACCAGATTTTCGTCCGACGCGCCTGCGCTGCGCCGAGGACGTGGCGATGAAGGTGATGCAACATCAACGCGATCGATTTGAGCCGCTTGCGGACGTGATGGTCACCGCAGGGGGATCGTCCGGGTCCGACTGGGCCGATTGGGTCGCCGCAAAGCTGGAACCACACGGCGTCGGTGTCGAGCGCGTGCACACGGTGGAGCAGGCCCTTCAGCGGGTTCGGCGCGGACCGCTGAGCCTGGCGGTTCTGGACACGAGGCTGCCCCGAACGGGAGGCCTGGGGCTGTTGCGACGGATTCGATCGCTTGACGCGGCGCTACCGTGTGTGTTGATGGGCGAGGAGATGCGAGGACGTGATCTCCAAACGGCCCTAGAGCTGAACGCCTACAGTGTGGTGACCGCCCCGATCCGGGAGCGTGTGATGCGGGACCTCATCGCGGGAGTGTTCCGTCGATACTACGAGAGCGAATTGGTGCTGTGAGCACCGCCAGAGGCAGTCGAGCCGGGTCGGAGCCAGACCTGCGTGACCTCGCATCGTCGTATGCCCGACGGGCGGACTGCCGGTGTGACAGGTTCATTGAAAGGAGTTAGGGCATGGCGAAACTCAAGATCAGACCCCTGGGCGACAAGGTGCTGGTCAAGCGTGTCGAGGCCGAGGGAAAGACGTCGGGGGGGATTGTCCTGCCGGATACCGCCAAGGAGAAACCACGGCGCGGCACCGTCGAGGCCGTCGGCGAGGGCAGGGTGCTCGAGTCCGGAAAGCGAAGCAAGCTCCAGGTGAAGAAGGGCGATGAGGTACTCTTCAGCAGCTACGGCGGCACGGAGGTCAAGATCGACGGGGTGGAGTACCTGATCATGGGCGAGGAGGACATCCTCGCGATCGTCAACTAGATCGCCAGGACCTGGCGCTCGCATAGCCGTAGTTTGGTTTGAATCGGAGGAAACCCGAATGGCAGCAAAGAACATCGCATTCGAAATGGACGCCCGCGAATCGATTCGTCGCGGGGTCGGTCGATTGGCCGACGCGGTCAAGGTAACGCTTGGCCCGTGCGGTCGAAACGTCGTCATTGAGAAATCGTTCGGCTCTCCCACCGTGACCAAGGATGGGGTCACGGTAGCCAAGGAGATCGAGCTCGAAGACGCCAACGAGAACATCGGAGCGCAGATGGTCAAGGAAGTCGCCAGCAAGACGAGCAACGTCGCCGGCGACGGCACGACCACCGCGACGATCTATGCCGAGGCGATCTTCGCCGAAGGGCTGAAGAACGTCGCGGCCGGCGCCAACGCGATGGACCTCAAGCGGGGCGTCGATGCAGCCGTCGACGCGGTCGTGGACGAACTGGCGAAGATGAGCACCGAGGTGCCCGCACCCCCCTCAGGCACGAAGAAGATCGCGCAGGTCGGCATGTGCGCCGCCAACCAGGACACGGAAATCGGCGACATCATCGCCGAGGCCATGGAGAAGGTCGGCAAGGACGGCGTGATTACCGTCGAGGAAGGC
>CAZKCX010000680.1:1245-3839 GCA_964550865.1 uncultured Planctomycetales bacterium | reverse complement strand
CAATCAGGACGTGATGAACTACCTGGAAAGCCATCCGGTGATGGCCGCCCTGGTCGACAACTACATGGGGGGAAAGGGCTATCTTGCCGAACGGGCGGGCAACGTCTTCTACCTCAGCATGATGCTCGGGACGGCGGCCCACGAATACGTCGCCGCCGAACGAAAACGCCAGACGTCCCGCGATCCGGATCCGCGCGTGATCCGAAACCTCGTGCCGCTGGGACTCGGCGCCATGCTCATGGACGTCGGCATGATCCCCCTCAAGGACCTGTATGAGGACAACGTCCCACTGACGCCCGAGCTCTGGCAGAAGATCCGAAATCATCCGACCGAGGGCGCCAAGATGCTCCCCAAGGAGATCTCGGCCAGCGCGCGGATGATCGTCCGAACGCATCACGAAAACATGGACGGAAGCGGGTACCCGGAGGGCATTCCGGGAAGCAAGCTGCACGTCTTCGCGCGAATCGCCCGCATCACCGACGCCTACGACGCCGCCACGTCCCACCGGATCTATGCCGAGGCCAAGTCGCCCGCTCGCGTCATCTGGGAGATGACGGTCGGCCCCTACTATCGCTACTACGATCCCGAGTTGGCTCGGACCTTCGCTCGCCTGATCCAGCCGTTTCCCATCGGATCCAAGATCAAACTTCAAGACGGACGATTCGCGGTGGTCCTCAAATACAACCGGGAGAACCCGCTGGCGCCGCTTGTCGTCGTCGCCTTCGACGAACGGAACGAGCGCATCCCGGATTTCGCGCTGGGCCCCCCGCGGCTCCTGGGCTCTCGCTACGACCTCCGCGCGGCATCCTTCCGCGACGAGGACCTGTCTTTCATCTACGAACAACACATGGATACGAACCGCATGTCGCGCGTCGGGATCTGGCCCAGCCTCTTCGAAGCCGCCTTCCCGTAATCTCAGGACGTGCGCAGCCGAGTCCCCTGGCAGAGGCTTGTCTTTGCCGAACAAAACGGCGCCGCCGGATGCGAACGCGAAACAGCACAATTCCCATCACAAGCTGGAGAGGTGAACCACGCCGCTACGCTTCGGCCGGGGTACCAAGCTTACCGCTCGCGAGGCTGTCGGGCTCGAGCTCGTGGGCGCGGTGACAGGCGGAAAGGTGGTCCTGTGCGGCACCTTCGCGCGGGATGAGGGGGGGGACCTCCGTCTTGCATTTGTCGATCGCGACAGGACATCGCGGGTGAAACGCGCAGCCGCTGGGCGGATTCACCGGACTGGGCACCTCGCCCCGCAGCACAATCTGCCTGCGCTTGCGGGTCGTCTCCGGATCCGGAGTGGGCGCGGCCGACAGGAGCGCCTGGGTATACGGGTGCTTCGGGTTCTCGTAGATCTCCTCCCGCGTGCCGAGCTCGACGATCTTGCCGAGGTACATCACCGCCACATCCTCGCAGAAGTGCTGCACCACCGCGAGGTTGTGTGCGATGAACAGGTAGCTGAGCCCCATCTCCTCGCGGAGGTCCGCCAGCAAGTTGAGGATCTGCGACTGAATCGAAACGTCCAACGCGCTGACCGGCTCGTCGCAGACGATGAACTTCGGTTCCAGGGCAAGGGCCCGCGCAATGCCGATCCGCTGCCGCTGCCCGCCGCTGAACTCGTGCGGATAGCGCCGCATGTGCCGCGCGCTCAGCCCGACCCGCTCGAGCAACTCCCCCACGCGTCGCTCCCGTTCCGCCCCGCGCGCGATCCCATGCACGGTCAGCGCTTCGCCCACGATGCTGCCGACCGTCAGGCGCGGGTTGAGGCTGCCGAACGGGTCCTGAAATATGATCTGCAATTCACGACGCAGCTCCCGCATCTCGCCGGACGGCACATCGAACAGCTCTCGGCCGTTGTAAAGAACACGACCCGCCGTGGGCGGAATCAACCGCAGGAGGGTCCGCCCGACCGTCGTCTTGCCACAACCGCTCTCGCCCACCAGACCGAGCGTCTTGCCGCGGCGAACCTGAAAGCTGACGCCGTCGACGGCCTTGACGTAGGCATGGACCCGAGAGAACACGCCCTTGCGCACGGGGAAATGCGTCTTGAGGTCCTCTACCTCGAGGATGTACTGACCGTTCTCCGTCACGTCGTCTTCAGACTCCGTTTCCGGGCTCGGCGAATCCGAACCGCCTAATCAAGCGGAAGGCTTCCGCCCGGCGAGAGCACCGTGACGTCGCAGCCCGCTTGCGCCTTGAAGGCGTCGGCATCGCCGTGGTCGCCGACGATGTCGCCCCAATGATAGGGCAGCGCCCGGCGTGGCCCGATGGCCTTGGCCGCCTCGGCGGCGCTCTGGGCGTCCATGGTGTACGTCCCACCGACGGGCAACAGCGCAAGGTCGATGTCCTGCAGGTCATCCATCTCGGGAATCTTGTCCGTGTCGCCCGCGTAGTAGACTCGCTTGCCGTCGAGCGTGACGACCACGCCGATCCAATTGTTCGGCCTCGGGTGAAAGTCCTTCCCGATGTTGTAGGCCGGCACCACCTCGACTCGGACGTCGCCCACAGAATGGGACTCACCGGGCGTGACGACGGTCACGTCCGAGCCGAGCTTCTCGATGCAGTCTTGCGGGGCGAGCACCGTCGTGGAACCGGACCGG
>CAZKCX010000680.1:0-1235 GCA_964550865.1 uncultured Planctomycetales bacterium | reverse complement strand
TCCTCCGGACTGCAATGGTCGTAGTGGCTGTGGGAGACGATGACGACATCGGCCTTCCCCGCATCCGCCGGCAACTTCCACGGGTCGATGAAGACGGTCTTGCTGCCGCTGAGCTTGAAGCTTGCGTGTCCGAGCCATTGGACGGTGACGGCCATGACGGCACCTCTTCCGCGGATCGCACATCGTTCGCCAAGTCGTTTGTACCGCTCTTTCGGAGCCGTCGCAAGATTGGGACCGGCACCGGGCCGTGTCGCCGCGGGCGGCTGCCAGCCTCGGGCGGAACGGCGGACACACCGAAGCGTGCCCCACAACACGAAGAAGCTGAGGACCAGCCCGAGCATCAGCCACTTCTTCCAGGTTGGAACGGAGTAGGGTTCCATCGTCCCAGCCGCCCGACGAGGCGCATCTCGACACGATCCGAAACGGCACGAGTGACAGCGTAGGTCCTGGCCGGTGCCCCGACAAGACGCACGACTCCGCAGAAGACCCCTCGGAGTCCCCATCGCTGACTTCAACGGGCGTCCGCTCGCAAAGCATTGGCTCAACAAGCTCTTGCTCATTGCCTTCGGTTCGCCGCCCACCCAACAGAAGTTCAGGCAGACTGAAGTGTCTCTCGGCGGAGCGGATTTCCGGCCGTTTGACGGATTTCTCATTGGTCGGCCGGCCAAAGGTCCGATATGGTGTAGTGAGGACGGAGCGAGGCAACCCACTCAAGACGGTCTGTGCAGGGCAGGAGGCCCATCGATGGCTCGCACAGACCTCGTCACGCTGGCGTCGGCCGGTCTGGTCTTCCTGGCCGCACGACAAGCGCCGGCGGCTTCCCAGGATCCCAATCCGCTAGGGCTGATTCCTACCCCGCAGCACTTCCGCATCGTCGAGACGTGCTTCGAACTGACCGAACGGACACCCATTGTCGTCTCGGCGGGCGCGCCGCAACGAGACCAGCTTACGGCGCGGCTGCTCCAGCAACAGATCAAACGCATCACGGGCCTCCGGCTACCCGTGCTCATCGGCTCGAGCGCGCGGGGCATCCGGCTGTTCCGGTCTGACACGATCGAGGGCCTGGCCACCCTGGCCCGGTACGGCCAAGACATGCCCTTCCATCCGGCCGGCTCGACCGGTGGCTGGCAGTCGGACTACCGCTGGGAGCAAGAGTACTTCCTGCACGCGGGCTCGAACGGCATCGTCGTCGTGGCGAACGCGGGCCTTGGCCTCCTGTACGGTGCGATGACGCT
>CAZKCX010000679.1:0-3841 GCA_964550865.1 uncultured Planctomycetales bacterium | reverse complement strand
CGACAGGGCCAACCACCCCCTGTGGACCTTCTCGCCGGGGGAGCCGTGGGCACGCAGATAGGCCAGCAGCGTGAGGACGAAGAAGACGCCGCTGACCACATCCCGTCGTTCCGTGACCCATGCCACGGATTCCGCGCGAAGGGGGTGAACGCCGAAGAGCAAAGCCGCCACCGTCGCGGCCACGCGCAGCTCGACGACGGCATGCACGCCGCGGCTCGCCGTGATTCGGGTGAAGAGATGCAGGGCGAGGAAGTAGAAGGCCACCACCGTCGCGACATGGAAGAGGAGGCTCGTCAGGTGGTACCCGCGGGCATCCATCCCCCAGAGGGTGTAGTCGAGTCCGAGCGTGAGCCAGCTCAGGGGCTGATAGGGACCGGCGTGGAAGGTGGTGAACATCCATTCGAGATGACGCCAGGAGAGACCACGGTAGTTGTGGTTCTCCAGGAAGTTGATCGTGTCGTCCCAGTTGACCCAACCGTGATCCAGCGCCGGGAGAAAAGCGAGGGCCGTGATCACGGCCACGGCCACCGGCAGCGCGAGACGCACCGCCGCGGAGGGGGCTTGGGTCTCCTCCTCGACGTGGGTTGCGGCCGACGGGCTGCTGTCGGAATCGCTCATGCGAGACAATGTAGCCGACGTGCGGCTCGTTCGCGAGATCGCGGGAACGAGCGACCGGCACGATCCGGAACGCCCGGGAGAACCCCTGCGAATGCAGGGGGGCTTCTTGAACCCGCGAGCGGCCGGACTAAGATGGATCGTACGGCGAGCCAAGGAGCTTCCGGATCCGATCGACCGGTGGTTCCGAAGAACCAATCGATGCCTTGCGGGCCGTACACCTCATGAACGCCACAACGACGCCGTCGATTCCAGCGCCCGCATTGCCAGTGGGGTAGCCCGCGCGTGCAGAAGGACATCGCTCAACTCGAGTCCGAACTCGCGGAGCGCGCCAGCGCCCTTGCGCAAGCGGAAGCGGAGCTCCGTTCGCTGCGAGAGCGTGAACAGCGCATGGACCTCGCGCTGCGCGGCACGGAGCTCGGCCTCTGGGATTGGAACGTCTCCACGGGCGAGGTCATCTTCAATGATCGGTGGGCGGAGATGCTGGGCTACCGTTGGGCCGAGCTGACGCCAAGCATCACGATGTGGGAGACGCTTGTCCATCCGGAGGATCTGGCCGGCACGCAGCAACGTCTTCAGGCCCACCTCGAGGGTCGGACGCCCGCGTACGAGGCCGAGTACCGGCTACGAACCAAGGACGGCGCCTGGATATGGGTTCTGGATCGCGGGAAGGTCGTCGAGCGGGATGGGGAGGGGCAAGCCCTTCGCGCCGTCGGCACGCACCTCGACATCACGGATCGCAAGCGATCCGAGCAGTCGCTGGAGGCGATGCGGAGGCGACTCGCGGACATCATCGAGTTCCTTCCGGACGCCACCTTCGTCATCGACGAGGAGGGGCGCGTGGTGGCCTGGAACCGTGCGTTGGAGGAGATGACGGGCGTCAAGAAGGAGGATATCCTCGGCCAAGGGAACCTATCATATTCCGTCGCCTTCTACGGCGAGCGCAGGCCGATCCTGGTGGATTTGATCGGCAACCCCCAGCAGCACGTCGCCAAGCTCTATAACTACGTGGAGGGCAAGGACGCGGTCCTGTACGGGGAGGCGTACGTTCCGCGGCTCTTTGGGGGTCGGGGCGCGCACGTGTGGATCGCGGCCTCGCCCTTGTTCGACGAGAACGGCACGCGCGTGGGCGCCATCGAATCCGTGCGCGACATCAGCGACTTCAAGCAGTCCGAGCTCGAGCGCCAGGACATGGAGCAACAGCTCCACCAGGCCCAGAAGATGGAAGCCGTCGGGCAGCTTGCGGCGGGCGTGGCGCACGATTTCAACAACCTGCTGACGGCCATCTTGGGCAATGTCGACCTTGCGCGCACGCTCGCGGGAGCCAACGGCGAGATCGCCGCCGTATTGGATACGGTGGCCGCGGCGGCTCGGCAGGCGACGGGGGTCACCCGCTCGCTCCTGACGTTCAGCCGAAAGCTACCCACGGACAAGCATCCGACGGACCTGAGCGACGTGGTGGATGAATCGGTCCGATTTCTTCGCAGGACGCTGCCGGCCTCCATGGAACTAATCGCGGAGAAGGAGTCATCCGACGAGCTGATCGTGGATGCGGATGCGACGCAGCTCCAGCAGGTGATTCTGAACCTGGCGATCAACGCCCGGGACGCCATGCCGGAGGGCGGAAGGCTAACGCTGTTTCTCGGGCCCGTCGGCACGCCGCCGCCGGAGTTGGCGGATCGCCCCGAGCAGGCCGGCGCGGGATGGGTCCGTCTGGTGATCGGTGACACCGGCGTCGGGATGAGCGAGGAGGTGCGGACGCGGATCTTCGATCCGTTCTTCACGACCAAGACGCGCGGAAAGGGCACGGGACTCGGGCTGTCGATCGTGCACGGCATCGTCGACGTGCACGGGGGGACGATTCGGGTCGAGTCCGAGGAGGGAAGGGGCACACGGTTCGAGATCTATCTGCCTCGCATCCCCGCAGAAGCGACGTCCGGCCCGGCGGCAGCGGAGTCGGAGGTTCCACGGGGCCAGGGGGAACTCGTCCTCCTGGCGGACGATGATCGGTTCGTGCGCGAAACGACCGTCATGATGCTCGAAACGCTCGGATACGTCGTAGAGCAAGTGGAGGACGGTGCTTCGCTCGTCGCGCAGGCCGAGCGCAGACAGGAGGCGGTGGACCTGTTGATCGTCGACGTCGACCTTCCGCGAGGGAACGGCCTGGACTGTCTCCGCGCGCTGCGCGAGCGAGGGGTTCGGGCGCCGGCGATCGTCATCACGGGCAGTGCGACCGAGGGGATCTTGCTCGAGGATATCGCCGACTCTCGGGTCCTCCGCAAGCCCTTCCAGCTTCGCCGGCTGGCGAAGGTCGTCCGGGAAACGCTGCGGCGCGCGGGTTTCGAGACGCCCGGTGAGGTCCGCCCATGAGCAAGTCGATCTCGATTCTGTTGGCGGACGACCACGCCCTCGTGCGGAACTCTCTCGGCGAGCGCCTCCGCGCCGAGCCCGACATGACGGTGGTCGGCGAGGTCCCCGACGCCGAGCAGGCCGTCGAGCAGGCGATTCAACTTCACCCCGACGTCGTGGTGCTGGACATCGACATGCCGGGGTTGCTGTGCTTTGACGCCGCCAGGACGATCCTCTCTCGTTGCCCCGAGACCCGCGTGGTCTTCCTCAGCGCGTTCTTTCACGATCGGTACATCGAGCAGGCCTTGGCGGTTCGGGCCTCGGCGTATATCACCAAGGGGGAATCGCTGGCCACGATCATCGAGGCGCTCCGGAAGGTCGCCTCGGGTCGCTCCTACTACTCTCCCGAAGTCCAGTCGCGCATCGTGGTGGACGATCAAGGCGCACGCCTGGCCGAGTGGGGGCGCACGCGGGCTTCAAGGCTCAGCGCGCGGGAGCTCGAGGTCCTGCGCTACATCGCGCAAGGGCTGGCCAAGAAGCAGATCGCCTCACTGATGCACGTCAGCATTCAGACCGTGGAGGTGCACAGCCGCAACCTGATGCGGAAGCTCGACATCCACGACCGCGTGGAGCTGGCGCGCTTCGCGATCCGCGAGGGGCTCGCCGAGGCGTAGGCCGGGAAAGCCCTCGAATCTCCCGCCGATGCCTTCCTCACCCAATCGTGCAATTACCCAATGCTGGGTATCGGTTTCCCTCCTGCGGGTACCGATCCTATCCGTGCAGACAAGATTGGGACTTCCCAGAGATCCCGGCGGAAGGGGGCTAGTGCTCTGTCGCTCGTCAGCGGATGGGTGGGTGGCCCATGGCTTTGGCCGTG
>CAZKCX010000678.1:0-3842 GCA_964550865.1 uncultured Planctomycetales bacterium | reverse complement strand
AGGTAGTGGCTTTGCGGCATGGGCAGCCTCTCTGGCGCTTCCGAGAACGAGGATCAGCTCGGCAGTTTCGTCGACCTTGCGCTGTAGTCGTAAGCGCAGAGGCCATCACGCCATCGCAAACATCCTTCGAGAAACCCATCGTCTGAATAGCACGCGTGAACGCTGATGCGACGACGGGCACCATTCCCACCGGGATCGACCGTGCTCGCGCACTCGGCGTCGTTTTGCTTGCGAACGCTCAACGCGAACGCCGAACGCCTTGCGATACCTCAGGGCTTAGAGCAACGGAGAGGGTGGGATTCGAACCCACGGAACAGGGCAAACCTGCTCAACGGTTTTCAAGACCGTCGCCTTCAGCCACTCGGCCACCTCTCCAGGACAGCCGCGAGAGCGGGACGGACGCCGGCACGATCCCCAGCTTCCCGACGCTTCGCCACGGCGGCCCGGCGTCGCGGGCCTTTAGCGTGGCGAGGCGACCTGGTTGCGCTTCGCCATACGGATCCGGTTCGGATCGGCCCTGATCGCGATCAAAGCACACGGCACGGCCCACGCCTGCGGAAGACCGCTGTAACGGCCACCGACGCGTGCGCTCCCGCTTCTCATCTCGATCTTACAACTGCGGTGCGACGGGTTCAACGCTTTGCAGCGTTGGGGACGCCTGCTCGAGTTCGGAGTGAGGTCGGGACGCTCACCAGCCATGTGGAACGGAAGCCGACCGGCCTGAGGACCCGGCTTCGCACCTCAGCAAGCTCGGGACTTCGCCGTGATGAGTCCGGCTTCGCCAAGGCTGCCCCGCGGGAACCAGGCCGCTTCTGAAAGGCAAGCCGTGAGCCTAGTACCGCGTTTCACAAGTCGTGCGACTATGGACAGGACCGCACCTGCCACTATCGCTGCCCGAGCCGCGGCATTCATGCCGCGCGGCCGCGCCGGATGCATCCGGCGGCTCGAGGTAGCTCACCACAGGCGGCTCGGGCATATAGTCCCGATACTTCTGAAATGCAGTAGTAGGTCCGGGCGCCGGGGGCCTGCTTGCCCGCGGCTTCGAATGCCGACGGCCCGTTCGGTGTTGATTCCACGATGAAGGCGGAGGACACTGGAGGTGTAGGGCGCGTCACGTGACGCGGCAGCTCGCCGCGGTTGGGTCCGCCGGTGCCGGAACAAGGCCATCGTGACGCGCTGGAGACATCGTGAGGAGCCTCCCCATGCCGAAGCATCTTGCTCACCGCTCGTATCGCCTGGCGATCGGCGTCGCGCTTGCCCTGTCTTGCGCGCAAGCCCACGCGCAATTGGCGATCCTCAAGCAACGGGCCTATGCGACCGCCCAGCAGATGGAGTTGAAGCCGCTGCCGGCCGAGCCGAACTGGGCCAAGATTTCCGCGCCGCCGCTGTTCACGTTCGCCTGGGCGTCGGACTTCCACCTGAACAGCGGCAACAGGGAGCTCATCCGCCAGGCGATGCACTACATCGACGTCGAGCTCAAGCCCGCCTTCCTCATGATCACCGGAGACAACAACGCCATCGCTGCCCCGACGACGCCCGGCGGGCCCCCGGCCCCGAGGAGCGAGAGGAGGCAGCGATACTTCCGGCGCTTCCTGGAAGAGAATCTCAAGACGCCGTACGTGGTGATTCCGGGTGACAACTGGCCCGAGCATTTCGAGAAGGTCTTCGGCGCGTTCCAGTTCAGCTTCGACTACGGCGGGCTGCACTTCCTGTTCACCTCGCTCGACCGCGACATTCGCGTGGGAGAAGGCCTCGGCGTCTTCGAGGAGTCGACCTGGCAATGGATGCGCGAGGACCTCAAGAAGAACCGCCACCGACCCACGCTCATGATGCTGCATGAGACGATCGCGCCGCCGACATTCCTGGAGGCGGAGAAGCTCGAGCGGCTTTTGGAGGGCAACCCCAACGTCATCGCCTCCTTCTGCGGGCACCTCCACGTCGACCTCGATGTGACACACGGTGGCGTGCGGTACTTGATCTGTCCGGGGCTCGGCGTGAATCCGCGGCACGGCCTCAAGCACGTCAAGGTGTACCCTCACGCCCTGATCTTGCGGACGATCGAGCACAACGCCAAGGAAGGTCGCTTCGAGCCCGTTCGGAAGTGGCAGTACGTGGCGATTCCCCAGCCGTTGCGGGCCGCGCTACACAGGCCGGCGGCGCGCTTCGCCAAGGACAACTACGCCGAGATCCCGCCCCACCCGCGCCGCTACGACCCCTCGCTCGAGGGAAAGACGATGCAGCTCTTCTCCGCGGCCGTGCGATACATGGGAAGACGTTTCTCCGGCAACAATGCCAGACGCCCGACGACGGCCGCGAGCGGACGGTAGGCACCGGCTCGTCTATCCCTGGGTGACCCGCTCGAGCCGTTGCCGATAGAAGGCGTAGTTTTGGAACGGCACGTTCTCCCGGACGCGGCCGTCGGCCAGCGGGATGTAGCCCCCCTGCTCCAGCAGCGGCGGGACCTTGGCCGTGATCTCGCGCTCGATGGCGGCCTTGTCCTGCAGCAGCACGTCCAGATCGATCCCGCCGATGAGGCGTAGGTCGCGGCCGAACTCACGACGGATCTCGCGATAATCCATCGACCGGGCGTAGACCTCGCACGCCCACAGGCAGTTGAACCCTGCATCGACGACCTTGCCGAGCAGGCTGCGGGCGTTGGCGTAGGTCACGAAACAGATCGTCTCGACACCGCGCCTGCGGAGGGCCTCGAGTATCGGCGCGTAGCCGGTGAGGACGATGTGGTCATACATCGTCGGTGAGAGGAGTGGGCCCTCCGGGCTGCCGATCGGCTCGGAGAGGCACGCCCAATCGACCTGGACCAGGTCGAGGACGTGCTCGACGAGCCCGACGGCGAACTCGCTCCAGATCGAGAGGATCTCGCGGACGAGGTCGGGATCGTCCATGACCATGTAGAGGCTCTGTCGAAAGCGCTCCCAGCCGCGGACGCCCATCGCCAGGAAGAAGCCGCGATGGCAGAGCAGATCCAACACGACGCCCTGCTCCGTCCATTCGCGGAGGCGACCGGGCCAGTCGTCGGGATAACGGGCCGGGTCGGTCGGGTCGAGACGGCGGCGCAGCTCTTTGAGGTCGTTGCGTGAGGTCGGCCACGTCTTCAGTTCGGGGATCGGTTCCAGGTTGATCGGGAGGCGCTCACGGCGGTCGGTCTCAAACAGCTCGGAGAGCGGCAGGCCTCGCGGCAGGCCTTGCGTCTGCCACCGGGCGATGACCTCGTCGCGGATGCCCTCCTCGAAGTACGGCACGCGGTCGGGCGAGCCGAATCGCATCGTCTCCCGAAAGCGCTCGCGCGCGTTCATCGCCTGCCTCCCGCACGCGTCGTGCGCTTACCGAAAGCGAATCGCGTAGAGGTCCGCGTCCTTCATGACGAAGCGAAGCCGTACGGACTTGCCGGCGAGCTTGCCGACGTCGCTCCCGTTCTTCCATACCACCGTGCGGTCGACGTGGTCGCCGATGACGGGGACGCAATCCGCGGCGGCGAAGCCGGGAATCGGCTTGCCGGACGCGTCCTGGATCCCCACGGTCACCTGCCCCGCGGCCGACGTGGCGTAGTTCAACGTGAGCTGCTTTCCCTGGAAGATCAGCGGCTTGGTCGTCATCTCGCCGCCGGCGTAGGGGGCATGGACGGAGGCGAAGCCGTCGAGCCGCAGCGTGTACCGCACGAGATGGTGCGTCGGCTGGGCGTACTCCTTCTGTACGTAGACGGACATCTCGGCCGGGCCCGTCTGGACGATCCCGTAGGCCGGGTAGTTCGTTCGGGAGTTCCAGTTGCTCGCCCCGAACCCGGGTCGGATGAAGCTCTCCATGAAGGTCCGGTCGTAGTCCGT
>CAZKCX010000677.1:0-3846 GCA_964550865.1 uncultured Planctomycetales bacterium | reverse complement strand
ATGGCCTCGCTCGGGGCCCTGGCCGGTGGCGTGTCACACCACTTCAACAATATCCTGGGCGGGGTGGCCACCTCCGTCGATTTCGCCCTCCAGAGCGAAGATCCCTTCACCCTGCGACGCGCGCTCCGTATCACGGCCGATGCCGTATCGCGCGCCAGCCAGCTCACCAACCATCTCCTGGCGTTCGCCGAGGGGGACCGCCGGCCCGACGACCTGGGCGACGTGACCGAGACGGTGCTCTACTTCGTCGACCAGATCGAGCCGACGCTCCACGAGCGCGGGGTCGACCTGGCGCTCGACTTGAACGTCGCGCCCGTGTCCGAGGTGCCTCGGCATCGGCTGCTCTCCGTGCTCAACAACCTCGCCCAGAACGCGATGGAGGCCATGCCCGAAGGCGGACAGCTCTCCCTGTCGCTCTGGACCGAGGGCGAAGAGATCGGCGTCGAGATGATCGATACCGGCTGCGGGATCGACGAGAAGACGCAGCGACGCGTCTTCGAGCCCTTCTTCACCACGAAGAGCGACAAGAAGACCGTCAGCAGCGACGCAGGCATGGGGCTCGCCGTGGTCTACGGGCTCGTCCGCGAGATGGGCGGAACCATCTCGCTGCATAGCCAGCCGGGCGAGGGATGCAAGGTGGAGATCAAGCTCCCTATCCACCGCCCTGAATTGTCCTAACGTCCCGTGCACCGAAGTGTCTAAGCGCATGGAAACAGGGGCATTCGCCGACCCCGATTGCCGGTCGAACGCGAGCCCGCTCGGCCGGAGTGAGGTGTTACCATGTTGTCGCATAAGCCTTTCCGGCTGCTCCGACGGAGCAGCATCGCCGGTTGGGTCGTCGTCGCGGCGGTCGGCGCGGGTGCGCACTCGGCACCGGCGCAGGATGCGTCCGATCAGGCACGGGCCGAGGGCATCGGCGCACCGCCGACGAACCCCGGTTTGACCGCCGCCCAACGTCGCCTGATGGCCCGCCGCGCGGCGGAGACGGTCTCCGCACGCAACGCCACGTTGAAGGCCATGGGTGCTCCGCTGCCCGAGGAGATCCGGGACGGCGTGATCGAGTTGGACGGCCGCGTCAGCGTCTCGAAGGTGTTGGAGTCCCGCGAGCTGCCCGACGGCCGGTGGCGGGCGGTCGTGGAGGTTCAACTCCAAGAGCCGACGTCGTCGCCCGCGCCTCCGACGCGGGCCGAGGTCGTCGTCACGGACTACCTGATGCTCCGCGACGCGCTGGAACGCTCCCGCGAGGCCTGCCTCGCCGAGATTGAGCGACTCCGGCGCGAGACGGCCGCTGCCACGCAGGCCCTCGAGAACGTCGTCGTCACCGATTTGGAAACCGCCCGGGCGGATCTCAAGATCATCGACCGGGCCTTGGAGGATCTCGAGACCAAGACGATCCTTCGGCTCTCTCCCACGACCACCGCCAGCGCACCCACACGCTGATCCCGTCTTCTGCTTGAAGACGGAGACTCCTCCGTGCGTACCTCACGCGGTCACGGCATGGGAACCCTGCGGATGTCCGGCCTCTCGTGGGACGGACGACGGCCGTGGATCACGGCAGCGAGATGACGCCCTCGAACACGTCGAGCTTGGCCGCCTCGTTGCTCGCGAAGCTCGCGCCGATGATGACGTCGATGTTCGGCGTGACGTCGATGGCCCGAACCTCACTAAAGATCGTCGTATGCGTCTGCGTGTCCGCGGCGACCGTGCCGGTCGTCGCGCACAGCCCCGCGATGTTGATCACCCCCAGGCGATTCCCGTTGAACGCGCTGACGTAGGCCCGCGAACCGAGCGGGTGCAATCGCACTTGCGCCGGCGAGAAGATGAAGTCCCGTTGCGCCGTGACGACATGGGCGCTTGTGCTCAGGAGGACGACGCTGCCGGTCGCACCGTCGTCCCCGGAGCAGGCAACGACGGCAGCGCCGCCGTCCTCCGTCAGCCGAATGCTGTTCGGCCGGGGCGGAACGGCAATCCTCGCAAGGATCGTACCTGCGGTGATGTCATAGACCGTTACCTCGCCCATGCCGGTCGGCGAGACAATCGCCGAGCCGGTCGCGCCGCTATCGTAGTTGCAGATCCAGAGGGTGCTCCCGTCGGCGGAGACGGCGATGCCGCGCGGACCGATGATTGTATCCCCCGCCGTCGTCAAGACTGTGGTGGCCTCCAACGCCGTCGGCGCCACGGCGGTCACCTCACGGACGATCTTGATCGTGCCCTCGTATCGGCTCGACACCACCGCGATCACGCCCAGGGAAGGGTCGGTGTCGGGCACTCGAACGATCTCGCTCGGCCGACTGATCCGATCGTCGGGGTCTGCAGGGTTCGCGTTAACGGGCTCGATATGGGCCGGGTCCAGCGTGCGAACGCGGTAGTTCGGGTCGGTGGGTACTTCCGAACCACGCGTCAGGGTCACGCGCATCAGGTGGGCGTTGGTTGCATCGCCTTCCTGGCCCTCGTTGCAGACCAGCAGGATCTGATCGTTCAACCACAGCAGGCCGTAAGGACGAACGCCGATGACGACCTCGTTGTTCGTCTGCGTTGGGATTGCCGGGTCCAGCGAGTAGAGCGACAGGGTGCCGTTCGGGTCCCCGCCCTGAGGGCCCCACGAGCAGACGGCTACGTACTTGCCGTCGGGGCATACGGCCAGGTTTGCCGGCCGCGCGGGCACGGAAAACGCGCTCGTGCCCGCGACGCGCTGCATGAAGTTCGGGTTGGACTGCGTCGAGGCCGGGTTGCTGATCAAGCAGAGCAGGCCGTCGCAGCCGACCAACAGCGTGATCGCGCCCAACAGGCTTAGCGTCCAGGCGATTCGTTGCATACGGTTCATGCGTGCCTCCCCTATGCTCCGGGCGAATCCGCGTGTGCGGCACATGGTATCATGCGGCGGCGTCCCGTGCTACCGGTTGCCCTGGAGATCTGTCTTCCAGGGCGCAGGACACTTGCGGTGGGCCTTGGTCGCTTACGGAATGCCCCGGAGGGGCAACGGTGTGTAGTCTCTTTCGCCCCGTTGGGGCTTTGTTCGGCGATGCGGCCCGGTCCCAGGGGCTCACGCCCCTGGCTACACACCTTCACCCTTCGGGGTGGAGGCATCGATCGCCGCGTTGGAGCTGGTGCGCGAGTGCGGCACGGGAAACGTAGCGGTGGCGACTCACGGGCAAGATGCCCGTGCTACGCTCACGCCCCTGGCTACACACCTTCACCCCTTCGGGGTGGAGGCATCGATCGCCGCGTTGGAGTTCGTCGAACGATGCGGCCCCGTCCCAAACATCACGCACCCATTCCTCCGCTCCTGCGGTCGATGATGTAGGCGATGCGGCCCCGCAAGATGTCTTGGACTCTACTCGCACCTCGATGCCGTCCGGCCTGCCCTTGGACACCCCTTGTGATTCGGCTAAGCTGCGTGCAACAAAGATCGAACAGTGTGGCACGGGCTTCGCTACGCTTCGCCGTGACAAGCCCGGCCGTGAACCGCAAGAAGGCACAGCCGAGTTTGGCTGGGCCACAAGGCAAAGCGGCTCAACTGTTCGGACATTGTTGCGAATAGCTTCGAGTAGGAATGCGGATCTGTCGGTGAAGCCGCCCCCTTGCGCCTTGAGAGGAAGGACTTCGTGGGACTGCCGCACGTACTCATTTCGAACGACGACGGCTTCGACGCGCCCGGGATTCGCGCGCTGTACATCGCTCTCCAGGGGCTGGCGGAGGTGAGCGTGGTCGCGCCGGCCCGGGGCGTCAGCTCGGCCGGCCACGGCGTGACGGATCGCAAACCGATTCACGTCGAGCGGCGAAGCGTCGAGCCCTTCGGCGAGATCCACATCGTCGACGCCCTGCCCGCCGACTGCGCGCGTCTCG
>CAZKCX010000676.1:0-3856 GCA_964550865.1 uncultured Planctomycetales bacterium | reverse complement strand
GCATCTCGCCCGGATCGATCTGGGCCGACGGCTTGGTCCGAACCGTCAGCGTATTCCCCGACGGCACCTCCCCCTCCTGCCGTTCCATCTGATCCTCAAACACCGGCACGAGGAAGCTCTCGATCTGACGCGCGGTCAGCGTCTCGGAACGGATCTCGAACCGGTTGGGAACGCCGCCGGCCTGGACGGTCGCCGACTCCAGAGCCTTGGCCGCCGTGGTCAGCCAGCCTGCGGCATCTTCGGCGTCGGTGCCGGTGATCCGCCGCCGGATGATCTCGTCCTTGTTGGCCTTGTCCTTGATCAGCTCCGACTCGGGCTTGACCTCGATCTGCGCGGCCGTCCCACCGAGAAACTCGATGCTGTAGAGATCGTCGCTGTGGTAGCGGTCCTGATAGATGAAGAAGGTCAGGCCCGCGAAGACCAGTGCCGCCGAGATCGGCCAGAAGACCGCCCGCTTGCCCATCCAATCGATCGAGGGTCGGCCGATGAGTCGAAGCATCGGTAGCGACTGCGGGCTCTTGGTGGCCCGCGTGACCACGCGGAAGATCCACATCAGGGCAAAGACCCCGGCGCTCACCGCGCCGCAGATCAGGAAGAACTCGCCCATGATGAACGATATCGCGTCGGTCCACCCGAACGCCAGCGACATCCCGTAGAGCGCCCCGCCGAGGACCAACAGCCCGCCGACGCCGTAGATCGGGTAGAGGATGGCCTCACGGTTGACGCGATCCACGAGCATGAGATTGAAGAACTGCCGCGTCACGAAGAGCGCGGTGAACATACTTGTCGCGACGCCGAATCCCAAGGTGTAGGCGAAGCCCTTGACCTCCTCGCTCCCCACGTAGCCCAAAATCACGCACGTGATGAGCGTGGTGACGTTGGCGTCGAGAATCGTGGACAACGCCTTGTCGTACCCCGCCTTGACGGCCGTCCGTAGCGTTGAGCCGCGATCGAGCTCTTCGCGAATGCGTTCGAAGATCAGCACGTTGGCATCGACGGCCATACCGATCGTCAGGATCAGCCCCGCGATGCCCGGCAATGTGAACGTCGCTTGCAGCATGGCCATGATGCCGAGGGTCAGCACCAGGTTCATCAAGACCGCAATGTCGGCGAGGAATCCGGAATGCAGGTAATACGCCAGCATGAAGATGGCCACGAGCACCAACCCCAGCAGGGCGGCCTTGAAACCTCGGCTGCGGTTGGTCAGCCCCAGGCTCGGGCCGATGGACTTCTCCATGATGGGCGTGGACTTGAGCCGTGCGGGCAGCGAACCCGCCTCGAGCGTGTTCACCAGGTACATCACGTCGTCCATGCTGAAGTCGCCCGTGATCTGCCCGCTGCGCCGAATGACCGATTGCAGGATCGGGGCCGAGTAGGCCACGTCGTCCAGCATGATGCACAACGGCCGCTTCAGGTTCTGGCGCGAGACGGACTCCATCAGGTTCCCGCCGCGCTCGTCCAGGTAGAACAGGACACAGGGCTGGTTCGTCTCCGGATCCCGCGACGCCACCGCGCTTTCCAGCGACCAGCGCGGCATCTCCTTGCGTCCGCGCGGCGCGAGCATGACCTCCCCAGGCTGACGCGAGGCCAGGACGTAGTATTTGTTCGCATACTCCTCGACGATGTACTGAAGCTGATCCTTGCTCTCCCGGAAGGCCTCCTCGAAGTCCTCCGCCTTCTCCATGTGCAGGAAGGTCTGCGGATTCTTGATCTCGAACCAGCCGTAGAGGTCTTCCTCGCGGGCGCGCGGCCCCCGCTTCTGGAGGTCGCGCCCGTACTTGTCGAACTTGGTGGGCTTCTGCGGATCCCGCGTCGGCAGGATGCGAAACTCCAGCACGCCCGCCCCCATGAGGAGCCGCTTGAGATCGGCCGGGTCGTCCAGCGCCCCCCGCTGCTCGGCCCACGGATCGTACGCCAGCTTCATCGCTTCGATCCGCGGCTCCAGCGAGGGATACTCTTCGTAGAGCTCGGCCAGCTCTTCCTGTCGGGCCTCGCCCTCGCCCAGCGCCAGAATGTCCTCGACGCGCGCCACGTTGATGTTGGTCTTGAGCAGCCTCTCCTCCTGGACGACGTAGGCCTCGTAGGCGGTCTCGGCGGCGTCGGTATCCGGCGCTTCGGCCTGCTTGGCCTGCCAGGCGTCGTAGGCCTTCTTCAACGGTTCGAGGAGGGGCTTGCGGGAGTCAACGTCTCGCACGAGCCCTTGCAGCGCCCGCTCCCGCGCCTCGCCCTTGCGGGCGAGCGCCACGCGGATCTCGTTCCGCGTCAGCTCGGTCTCGGCGACCCGTTCTCGCGCGGCCTTGTACTCCTCGCGGGCCTGCACGACCTGCTCCGGCGGTTTGGGGATCTGGATCTCGAGCCGGTTCGTGCCCATCGGCCGCCAGACGAGGTTTCGCTGGCCCTTCGGGTCGACCCGTTCCTTGAGGATCTGCATGACGCGCTCGGCCAGATCACGGCGGCGTTCACTGGCAATGCCCGTGTCGTCGATCTCGTAGAGCAGGCTGTGCCCGCCCATCAGATCGATACCGCCCTTGAGCCGCTGACTCGGCGGGTAGAGCTGGGATGTCGCCAATCCCAGCAGCACGCCGATGAGAAGTACCTTCCACCAGAAGTTGTTGTCCAACATGATCAGACTCCGTCTGTGAAACCGTCTCTTGCTTCGCGAGTGTTGGCAAGGCCCCAACAGGGCCGGCAATCGGATGAACGCATGAATGCGACACGAACGGTGGGCCGACGCGGTCGGCTACGCGGCGATCGGTGGTCCCTGGGACGAGCGATCGCTCAAGCGAACCAACGTCCCCCGGGGGCTTCCCTTGAGCCTGGGAGCGTTTGGCGCCCCGAGCGTTGGGAAACGGTCGCCGTCGACGCCCGACCCGGCGAGGATTGCCGGGGCGCCATGCGACGAAAGGCGCGCCGACGGCTCGAGCTCGACCGCGCCGGTCCCCACGCGGTCGAGGATATCGGGTGCGCGCCACTCGAGAATGGGTTTCGATTCCGGCTTGCCGCGTTGCTCGTCGGACTCCCGATCCGCGAGGCGCTTCTGGGCGAGCTCTCGCCGTTGGCGCGCGAGTTCGGCCTGTTCGTGGGCGAGTTCGGTCAGGTGATAACTCGCCGCCACGAAGGACAGACCCGCCACCGCACACCGAGCGACTTGTCCCAAAGCACGATGCTCCATGGAATCCATCATTATAGCGAAGAATCTGCCCACGCCAATGGAAACCGGAGCCCGTGGCGTCGCGTCACGGCCGCTGCGTATCCACGCCGGCCCGCCCGATTGCGCCTGTTGACAGGCCAGGACGGGCCCCCTATACTGAAGGGACTATCGAGACCTCGCAGGTCAGTATTCACAGGGCTTTACGGCGATTCGGCTCGTACGTCAGGGTTCCGCAAGTGGCCAAGAGCAAATCCAAGAAGAAGGCTTCCACCAAGAAGAAGGCTTCCACCGCGAAGAAGACGGTCCGCAAGGCGGCCCCGGCGAAGAAGTCGAAGAGGAAGACCGCGAAGAAGAAGGCGGTTCGCACGCCCAAGAGCAAGAAGAAGACTACCCAGAAGAAGGCCGCCACAAAGCAATCCGCCAAGAAGGCAACGCGAAAGCCCGAGAGCAAGAAACCGGCCAAGAAGAAGGCGACCAAGAAGAAGACCACGAAGACGACCGCGGCCAGGGAAACAACCCAGCCCGTGGACGAGGATGCGGGGGAGCCCAAGCCGATCCGTACCCATCTCTCGAAGAAGGACCTGGAGATGTTCCGACAGCTCCTTCTCACCAAACGCGCGGTCTTGCAGGGGGATGTGACGAACATGACGGAGGAGGCCCTCAATCGCAGCGGGAATACCTCCGGCGGCGAGCTGTCGAGCATGC
>CAZKCX010000675.1:0-3859 GCA_964550865.1 uncultured Planctomycetales bacterium | reverse complement strand
GGCTGATGTGGACGTCGCGGACCTCAAAGCCGGCGCGCTTGCGGTTCAGCCCGCCCGGCCCGAGCGCCGAGAGCCTTCGCTCGTGCGTGAGCTGCGCGAGCGGGTTCGTCTGGTCGACCACCTGGCTCAGCTCGCCGCGGCCGAAGAAGAACTCGATGCTGCTCGAGATGCTCTTGCTGTTGACCAGCTCGGCGATCCGCTGCAGCTCGTCGGGGTTCTTCAGGCTCATCCGCTCTTGGACGGTCCGGCGGAGCTTGAGGAACCCCTTGCGAAGCTCGTCGCTGGCCAGCTCATCGATCGTCCGCAGACGACGGTTGCCGAGGTGGTCGATGTCGTCGACGTCGTACTGGTTGTCGCCCGTCCGCAGCAGCAGCAGGTACTTGAGCGACTCGACCACGTCCTGGACCTTCAGGGTCATCTCGTCCTCCGAGATGTCCTGCTCGAACTTCCGGTTCAGACGGAAGCGTCCGACCTTGCCCAGGCGGTAGCGGTTCTCGTCAAAGAACTTCTCTTGGAATAGCTTTCGCGCCCGGTCCAGCTGCGGAGGGTTCCCCGGACGAAGCCGCGCGTAGATCTTGAGCAGTGCCTCCTCGTGGTTGCGGCTGTTGTCCTGCGCGAGGGTGTTCAAGATCAACGGGTCGTGGATCTTCTCGATCACGGGGATCTGCTTGAGGCCGCTGCCCTGGATCGTCTCGACCTGATCGCCCAGCTGACACCCGGCGCGGACGAGTTCCTCCCCGCTTTCCTCATCGATCAGCGTGGTGGCGGCGTACATCCCCGGCTTCAGCGACCCGACCTTCACGTTCTTGATCACGTCGCCGTAGAACGTGGTGATGATCGCCTCGTCGGTGCCGTACTTCTCGTCCATCGCGCGGAGAAACGTGGTGGCTGGGATCTTGCTGGATTGATCGATGCGGACGCTCAGCTCGTCCTTGCGTGTCACGTTGATCTCGATCCAGCTCCCCCGCTCCGGGATGATCCGACACGCATGCAACGCCCGGTCGCCTTCGGCGGATTCCTTCACGAAGTCCACGCCCGGCGAGCGGTGAAGCTGCGAGACGATCACGCGCTCGGCCCCGTTGATGATGAACTCGCCGCCGCCGATCATGATCGGAAGCTCGCCGAGGTAGATCACGTCTTCCATGATCTCCTCTTTGTCCTTGCGCGTAAGGCGGCAGCGAATCCGAAACGGCTTGCCGTAGGTCAAGCGGAGCTGTCGGCACTCGTCCGGGTCATGCCGGGGCTCACCCAACTCGTACCCGAGGTACTCGAGCTCCATGTTCTCGTCGTAGCTGATGATCGGGAAGACCTCACGGAGCAACGCCTCCAGACCGACGGGGGTACGTTTGTCCGGGTCCTTGTCCTCTTGGAGGAACCGTCGGTAGCTCTCGGTCTGGATCTCGATGAGATCCGGCACCGGAATGGCATCCCCAACCCTGCAGAAGTTTCGCACCGTCGACACGGAGACCATTTTCCAGTCCTTTCCTAAATGGTCCACCCGCGCAGAGTGCCCGTGACCGTCTCGAACGGTCCGTCAAGACCTACGCCCGCAAGACGAGCCAAGCGATGATCCTGCATGCACAAGCACCCCACAGGGGGCAAGTCGTCTACACGTAAAGTGTTTGGGGGGACTACAACAAAAGTCCGGCAGGTGCCATCTGTTCCGTCGGTTGTCCCGAGCGAGGCGGCAACCATTCCGCTCTCACCTCGCACCGACCGTTCTCGCACCTACTGCGGAAGGCCCAAAACGAGGTAAACCCTCATTGTACAAACCCAGCCCAACAATACAAGCCCCGCACGCAGGAAACATCGCTCCCGCGAACGAAACCCTTCGGCCCGGTAGACCCGCCATCGTGCCCGAACCATCGACTACATGCCGAGCGGGCCGCCTCATGTGGCACGGCCGCCTCGGCCGTGATCGGTCAACGCCCCCAGTCGAGGGCGACTGGGCCACACATGGGCCCGCCACATGCCCAAATCATGGACATCCGATGCCCGAGCCACGGATACTCCAATGTCCGAGCCTACTTGCCCGCCACTTCGATGGTCGCCCCGGCCTCTTCGAGCTTCTTGGCCAGGTCGTCGGCCTCTTCCTTGCTGAGCCCTTCCTTGACGGCCTTCGGGGCCTCGTCGACGAGCGCCTTGGCGTCCTTCAGGCCCAAACCGGTGGCCGCACGCACCTCCTTGATGACGGCAATCTTCTTGTCGCCGGCCGCCTTCAGGATCACGTCGTAGGACGTCGGGCCCGTGTCCTCAGCCGCCTCGCCACCGCCGGCACCCGGAGCGGCCGCAACGGCAATAGCTCCTCCGGCAGGTTCGATGCCGTGGACGTCCTTCAGATAGTCTGCCAATTCTTGGGCTTGCTTGGCGGTCAGCTCGACGATCTTGTCGGCCAGTTCCTTCGTCTCGGCCGAGAACTCACGGGCCTCTGCTTGCGGTTCATTCGACATCGGTATCCACCTTCTTCGTATCCATCACTCACATCGGTCGGCCTGATAGCTTGCCTCCCTGTGAGGCTCTTTAACCCGGAGCGACCCGAGTCGCCCGTCAGGACAATCGGCAGCCGACACGTTGTTTTCGATTGTTGTTGCGGGCCTGCGATCCGCTTATCGATCCCCCGGAATCGACCTCATCTGTTTGCTGCAGTGCCTGAACAGTCGAGCAGCTCTCCCTTCCATGGCCCAGCCGACAGAGGGCCAGCCGTCCGAAGCCTGTGGTCCAGTCCGCCGAGGCCTGTGGACCAGCCGCCCCCGGCTGGGATCTTCGTCCAGTTCGCGGACGGGGGAGGCCGTGCCCTCCCGTTCGATTCGTGTGCCCGACGACCCTCATCAGGCCGCCTGGCTCTCCTCGCCCTTTTCGGCGACGGCCTTCACGCAGCCGGCGACCACCGCCCACGGCGCTTTCACCTGGCCGGCTACCCGTCGCCACGGCGACAAGGCGAGCATGACGACCTCGCCCTGGAGCTCGGAGCGACTCTTCATTTTGGCCATCTCTTTGAGGTCGACGAGTTCCGGATCGCCGTCCATGATCCCGAACTTGAGCGTGATGGCCTGCATGTCTTTGCCGAGTCGCACCAGGTCCTTGGCGATGTCGATGACCGAATCGCCGCCGTGCAGCAACGCACACGGACCCTCGAGCGCCTTGCCCAACGGCTCGAGCGGGCCGCCCGCAAACGCCCGGGCCGCCAGCGAGTTCTTCACGATCCGAAGCTCGACGCCCTTCTGGCGCAACTCGCCGCGAAGCCTATGGTTGGAGTTCGCGTCCAGGCCCGTCAGGTCGACGACGCATGCGCTGTTCACGCCCTCGTAGCACTTGGCGTATTCGTCGGTGATTAGCTGTTTCGTCTTCCGGCTCATGCTTCCACCAGCCCTGGCATAGGGGACAAATGCGGCTCTGCGACAGTAGAGAGAACCGACATTTAACCATGCCCCGCCGCCGAGGTCAACCCCCAACATTCAATTTGCCGCACCACGGCTGCGAAACAAGGCGACACGCCAGCACGTCGACAAGTCCACAAATCGACAAGCCGACATGTCAACAAGTCGAAACGTCGACAAGTCCACACCTCCATACGTCGATAAGTCGGCCCGTCGGGAAGGCGATAGGTTGGGTGGATAATGGTGTCTGGATGAATTTGTGCGAAGCACCCGAAGGGCCGTTGCGGCAAATTCTTCCTGACACCATCATCCAGTAATCCCTCCCGTTACTCGCAGGTCCCGCCGAGGCGGATCTTCCGCCCGGCTCTTTGTTGCTATCCACCCTTCCTTCCCCAGAAGTGGGCCTAGCATTTCACAAAATGGGGAAAACTGAGTCTCTGCTTGACTCCGGTTGCTAAGTTCGGTATATGTTAGGTATTACG
>CAZKCX010000674.1:0-3869 GCA_964550865.1 uncultured Planctomycetales bacterium | reverse complement strand
GGACCACCAGCGAAGCGGTTCGTGTCGGGATGCCCTCACTCTCCGGCGGAGGCGTCGTCTGGCCGAACAGGGCCGACCGCGGAGGCCTCCGCGTTGGCCTTCGGGGCGCTCTGGGTCGATGCCTCCGCGAGGAGCCGGTCGTCCCAGGCGATCGCGTACCCCGCGCGGCCGTCCCCGGTGGCCAAAAGGACCGGCGCCAACCACAGTGAAACGAACTCCCGATCGGCCCAACCGGTGTGCCCGCCGCGGTGGCCGGCGTCGGCCATGGCGCGGGTGTATTCCACCGAGTGCAGCTTCTCGTACGCCCGCAGCACGCGAGACGGCGCGGTCGTGGGACGCCGAAAGCCCACCGCGCCCGCGGCGCGAGTGTGCTTGCGGTCGATCGTGCCGAACAGCCCCGTGCCGACCTGGAGGTATCCGACGTCCGCATTGGAGTAGAAGTTCCAGATGCCCTTCTCCGTGGCAGACAACGCGCGGCTCATGTCGTGATCGGGAGAGACCGCGGCCGCAAGCAAGACGGCACTCGTGACGCGGACATCGGGCGGCAAGGCCTCGAGCGTCAGGACGGCCAATCCGCCGCCGCCCGAATGACCCACCAGATGCACCGGCGCTTGCGGGTGGTCACGGCGGTACATGATGATTCGATCGGCGATCTTGCGGGCCTGCTCGCGGTTTCGCTCCAACGCCATCAGGTTCACCAGGCCGCCCAAGGGTACGCCCGTGCTCCAATCGTAGATCTCGATCGCCCCCGGGACGCCGCCGTCGTCCAGGCCGCGCGCGATGTCGAAGTTATACTTGCTTCGTCCCTCGATCCCCGGCAGGACGAGGGTCAAGCCATATTTCATCCGGTCAGCCCGGCCGAGATGGCTCACCGTGCAGCCCGCGCACACCCAGAGCATCGCCGCCGAGAGGAATGCCACAGTCCGAACATATCGTCGCCGGATCGCCATGAAAGATCCTTCGTTGAGCATGAGCGCGGTCACTCCGATCGCCAAGGACGGAAGCGAGTGAGCGTAGCGACCGGACGGCCCGGCATCAAGGGGACGGTGTTGACCCGGCTCTGCCGGCCCCGATAGGATCATCGACGGGTCGAAAGGAAACAGACACACGGAGGCAAGGCCTCCCAGGAGCCAGCATCATGATCGCCAAGTGGATCTTCGCCGGAAAGGCCGCCGTGTTCCTGCCGCCCGTCATGGCAATCGCGATCGTGGTCACGCTCATCATCGCCGTCCGACGCGACCGCAAGCTCCATGAGGCGCAGACACCGGATCAATCCCCCGACGGACATCACGAATAGCGGTTGGCCGCCCGTCAGGTCTTTCGCTTGGCGTTCTTCATGAAATCGGGGAACGTCTGCGGCGCGCCGCCGGCCAGCACCGAGGCGCCCGACAGCGGGATGATCGCGCTCCAGGCGACTGCGTCGTAGACGTCGATGGGAGACTCGCCGCCCGTCCGTAGCGTCTCGAGGAACAGCCGCGTGGTGAAGTAGTCGGCCCCGCCGTGGCCGGCGCCGGCGGCGGCCTTGCCCCACTTCTTCCAGAGCGGATGCTCGTACTGCTTCTCGTAGTTGCGCCGTGATTCCCATTTGTGCGGCTTGCTCTTGCCCTCCAGGTAGATTCGGGCGCCGTCGTCGAGGTACGCCCCCTTCGTGCCCTGGAGCAGATAGTGCGTCGTGCTGACGTACGCTCGGGGGGAGGCCGTGTCGTACTTGATCTCGATCAAGTAGCCCTTCTCCGTCTTGATCAGGGCGTTGGTGGCGTCGCCGTTCTTCCACTCGATCTTGGTGGCCGGGTGGTCCTTTCCGAATTTCCTCCGGGCGTACGCCGCGTGTCCCCTCGGCGGGCTGGACATGGCCGTGATCGTCTTGAACCGATCGGTCTTGTTGATGCCCATCCACCACGCGACCGGACCGATCGCGTGCGTCGGGTAGAGGTTGCCGACCATGTCGGTATGCAGCCGTCCCCGCCAGGTCAGCGACCCGTCGGGCTTGAACGACAGCCATCGGCAGTCGTGGACGTAGCCGCATTCCGCGTAGGTGCACTCGCCCAGGAGTCCTTGCTCGACCATATTCAGCAGTAGCATGACCTGCCGGTAGTAGCAGCAGTTCTCCGCCATCATGTAGGTCAGCCCGGTCTGCTCGACGGCGCGGACGAGATCCCAGCATTCCTCCAGCGTGCAGGCGGCGGCCACCTCGCTGAGGACGTGCTTGCCGGCCTTCATCGCGGCGACGGAGTTCTCCGCATGGAGCTGCATCGGTGTGGCGACGAGGACGGCGTCCAGGTCGTCGCGCTCCAGCATCCGAAGATAGTCTTTCGGTCCCTTTGTGTAGGTCTCGACGGCCTTGCCGAGCTGCTTCTTGATGAAGCCTGCGGTGTGTTCGGCCTTCTCCGATACAATGTCGCACACGGCCGGGAATCGGACCCCGCGATGTCCCATCAGTACGCGGGTGAGGTATTGGCCTCGATTGCCCGTCCCGATCACACCGATCCGGATGTCTCGTCCCGTGATGCCCGCCGCCCGGGCGTCGGCCTCGAGCATCGCTCCGGCCGCCGCCGCACCCGCAATCCCCATGAAGTCACGTCGTGTCAGGTCGTGTCTCATCTGAAGTCTCTCCAATCGCTTCCGTGTCTCAGACCGGCGCCTCCAGAGAGGCCGAATCCGGAGCCTACCCCCTTTGCGCCACGAACGCCATGGCCCGCACGACGGATCTCGCGCGCATGCTGTGAGGTCGTCACAGCTCATCGTCGTTTATTGCGGACGGCGCCGCGTCTCGGAGCTGCCCACTTACCTGGACGCATAGGACGGCCCCGCGTTGCGCGGACGCGGCGTGCACGCCCAAGCCGCAGCTGGGCGATTTCGTCGGTGAGATCACGGGCGAGACGCCCGTGCTACGGCAACGCGGACCCCTCTACGTTCCAGGAGGATTGACGTGTCGTTCGTTTCCGTATCGTGCGGAAGGTCTGGCCGACATTCCGCAGGATGACCTAACGCGCGGGCCCGCGCATGCCGAATAGATCTCCGGGAGCGTCCGAGAACCGCGGGCTCAACGGGCCCACGGAAGCCAGGAAACCGATGGTATCGCCTGCCGAGATCGAACGTGTCTTCGAGAGCGAAGGAGCCGAACCGCGCGTCGTCCGCGCGCCGCTAGCCGGTCCTCGTCCGATAATCGGCCTTGGGGCGGAGCTGAAGGCGACGGTGTGCTATCTCAGCGGGTCGACCGCCTGGATTTCCGAATCCTTCGGCGACCTGCGGAACGGGTCGGCGTACCGTTCGTATCGGGAGACGCTCAACGCCTTGACGCGACTGACGGGCCCGAACGCACCCACGCTGGCCCACGACATGCATCCGGCGTACGTCTCCAGCGAGTTGGCCCGTGCCGCCGGCGAGAACCATGTTGCCGTGCAACACCACCATGCCCACGCCGTCAGCAGCGCGGTCGGCGCGGGCCTGACCGGCCCGATGATCGCCGTGGTCTGCGACGGCACGGGCTACGGATCGGACGGGGCCTCCTGGGGGGGCGAGGTCCTGTATTGCGAGGGCGGGCGCTATGAGCGGCTCGCCCGGCTCCGCTACTGCGCGCTTCCGGGCGGCGATGCGTCGTCCGTGGAGACGTGGCGGCCGGCCGTGAGCCTGCTCCGCGATGCCTTCGGCGAGTCGTGGCGAGAAATGGACCTTCCGCTGCAACGGCACCTGGACGAATCGACGCTCCGGCTCGTCGAGCAGATGCTCCGACGCGACGTCAACTGTCCGCGGTCGTCGAGCCTCGGACGCCTCTTCGACGCCGTCGCGGCCATCACCGGGCTATGCCTGGAGAACAGCAAACCGGCGGAGGCGGCCATCACGCTGCAACTCGCCGCGGAGGAATACCT
>CAZKCX010000673.1:0-3895 GCA_964550865.1 uncultured Planctomycetales bacterium | reverse complement strand
TAAGCTGAGAATTGGGAAATGCCCTTGGCATGCGTCGACGGTCTGCGTGTCCGATAATGTCCGAACGGCGAAGAGTCCTGATGACTCTTGCCGATTCAGGCAGATCTGCCCATTCGTCCGTGCGCGTCCGATAAGCAGCTAGGAAAAACCCGTGCCGTAGTAGGTGGTGAAACCTTCCTGCTATGCAGTTTTCCGAGTGGGCCGTCTCGACCACAGGCGACAACGGCGGATCGTCGTTTCGCATTGGGGGATGATCGGATGTCTCTACGGCACGCCGAAGGTGACGGATCGCAGCGCGAACCAGGGACGGTCGTTGACTCCGCCGGCGGGATCGAGATTCTGCACGCGAAGGCGGTACACACCCTTGCTTCGCAGCGCCGCCGGCAGCGGAAGACGCAGCGTTCGGAAGGTCGCGTTCGCGGGTTTCGGCATGCCCACGTAGACGACGTGATCGTTGATATCGATGCGAAAGGGCACGGGATCGTCGCCGTCCTCGCCGGCAAGCGTGGCGTATTCCAGCGTCAAGCTTATCTCGGGCATGGCATCGGCGAGCGCATACGTCACCGTCATCGCGTGGGCGTCGGTGGCTTGCCCGTAGACCCAATTGGCCCGCTTGCAGTCCAAGATGGTCGCTTCCGGCTTATGCCTGCGGCCACCCCCGACAAAGGCCTCGCCGGCGATCTCGAGGGGTAGGTTCTCCGTACTGAGCGTTGCGACCGGCTCGACGGCCTCGGTGGGCTGGGACCTTTTGCGGTACGTGTCCTTGAGGAAGTCGTAGACTCGTATGATCTGGGTGGCGGCCAGGCCGTTTTCGAAGTTGGCGTGCTCACCGGCGGAGTGCGTCACGTCCGTCATGTCCTTCAGCCGTCCGGCGATGCGTTCCAGGTGCGCGAACTCTCGCATGGCGGAATCCTTTATACCCTTCTGATGGAACAGGATCGTTCGGACGGTTCGGTGGAAGAACTCCACCATCGCCTCGCCGTAGGCGAAGCGTCGCTCGTCCTCCAGGAGCCTCAAGCGTTCGACGTCGCTGGTACAACGCATGAGGGCCTCGTCGATCGCCTCGCGCGCGGCCCGCATCTCGGCGACGATCTCCACCACATCGAGCCCGTCGTTCTTGGGCGAATGGTGCGTGAAGTATTGGAGGTCCTCGCGCGGGAAGAGCTCGGCTTCCTTCTTCTTGATCGCGGCGTGCAGCGCGCGGCGGAGGCTGTAGCCCCAGGTATAGTGCTTGAACGCCTTCATATTGCTGCTGGCGGCCTCGAGATGCTCGTAGAATCTGCGTGCGATCTTCGTGGTCGTCGGATAGCGGCCGCGGAAGTATGCGTCGAGAAAGGTATCGACATCGGTGTTCACGTCCCAAAGGAGGGCGGCCATCAACGACTGATTCAGCGCCCACGTTCCCCACAGCCGAACGGGCGTATGCATGTAGTTGAAGTGTCGCGTGCCGTGTGCGTGATACCACGGGATATCGGCCTCCATGATCCGAGCAAAGACGAGCGGCAGCGAGGCGAACGAGCTGACGTTGTAGTACTCGCCGATAAGCATATCGCCCTTGTAGGTGCGGTCCTCGCCGTGGGTCCACAGGCGATAGCGCTCGACGAGGTGCCGATTCACCAACGTGGAGTTCGGGTCGGCAAAGGCGTGGGTGTACGTGCGCTCGATCGGATACAGCGCGACGAAGCAGTTCGCGTAGTCGAAGTCGTCCGCGAGCGGCTTCGTCGGCGGCGACAGCGTCTCGTGATAGGCCGCCGAGGAGAGCTTGACCATGCGGGCGAGTCCCCCGTCGGCTCGTGCCTTGCGGATCTTTTTGCTGATCGCGTACAGGGCGGCGAAGAGCCGGTCCGTCGGCGTGCCCTGGCGCTTGCACTCCTCGCACTCGCAGTAGTGGCCGTTGTCCAGCATCCAGAAGTTGAGGATGTCGACGTCGCGCCACTGGCCGGCGGTCAGTTCCCGCACGACATTCTTGGCCAGCTCCTGGGTGGCGTCGTTGTTCGAGGTGCAGTAGTTGTCGCCGCCGTCGGTGCCGATGCGGTCGGATCGCTTGCCCTTGACCAGGCAGTACCACTCCGGATGGGCCTCGAAGTAGGTCAGCTTGCCGTCGCCGTTGGCGTCCCCTTTGAACTCCCGGCTCGGCTCGTAGGGATCGTCGGGCTTGTCGTCGTCGCCGTCGAACTGCGGGTGGTCATATGGGTACGCCGCCTTGGGATTCAGGCAGGCGTACTGCACGATGTGTCCGCCCTGGATCAGCTGCAGGCCGAGCTTCCGCATGATGGGCACCCGTCCCTCCTCCGGCGTCCAGAGGTTGAGCCGATTGCGGGCCATCCACAGATAGAAATCTTCGTTGGCCTCGACGAGCCACGGCCAAAAGCCGCGGGTGACGTAATCCGGTCGTTCCGTGAGGTCGAGTTCCGCGGGCAAGGCGGACGGCTCACCCGGCGCGACGGTGCCCAGCGTCCCGAGGCCGTACCATCGCATGCCGAGCCGACGCAGGTAGGTGTATGTCCCGTAGAGCGTTCCGACGCGGCTGCCGCCTTCGATGATTGTCACGATCCGGCCATTCTGCGTGCAGGCCCGTATGCGGAAGGACTCCGGCGTCGAAAGCTCGGCGGGCTTGAACCGACCGGCCAAGGACCTTGCCAGGTTCGGCTTGGTCTTCCCGCTGGTGAGCACGAAGACATTGCCGTTTTCAAGGAGCGACACAGGCGCGGCGAGACGGACGTCCTCGCTTCGGACCTTCGTGCAACGCGGCAGGAACTTGGCCAGCTCCATCGCCGCGAAGCACTCCGTGCAGGCCGTATCATCGGTCGGATCGGCGTCGCGCCAATTCACTTGACGCTCCGCCGCCGCGGCCTGCTCGATCGTGGTGAACGGTCCGGGATCGGCAATGAGCGTGCACGGCTCGGCCTCGGCCAATGGGGCCGTCGCAAACACGATCGCGGTGGCCGTCAGAAACGTGTGGATAGGCTTGCGGATGACTTGGGTCATGCTGTGGCACTCCATTGTGTCGAGGTTCGGTCATCCCCGTCTGTCGTCGAACTGCGAGTGCCCGCGAAGGGGCGTTATCATCGGATCACGGACCGGGCGGTTGACCGGCGTCGTCCTCCCGCGGCGCGACGTCGGTGTTGGAGGCCTCCGAGACCTCTTCGGACAGATCGCGGCCGTCCACGACCATGCCGATGTCGAGGTGATCGCGCTTCAGCGCGGTCAAGGTCCGGTACAAGTCTCGGATGTCGTGGATGCCCCCGAGGAAGAACCAGACGGTCGTACCGGCGCTGACGATGACCGTCAGGACGACGTATACCCACCAGAAGCGGGCCCACCCGTCTTCCGTCGTCACACGACTGAGGCCGTAGATGGTGCCGACGGTGAAGACGATGATCCATGCCCACGTCCAGAGGAATTGCCCCCAATAGATGACCCGATCCCAGAAGGTGAACTCCTTGCTCGGGAAGATGGCTCGCAGACCGGTGGGCACCTCGATGCTCACGTCGCGGTCGTCGCCGCGGGCGTACTGGCCGCGATGCAGCAGGCGGTCCATATTGTGGTCGGGTTTCTTACGGACGTAGGCATCGAAGAGCGAACACGCCAGGTACGACGCGATGGCGAAGACGATTGCGAACGCCCAGATCCACTGACCGTTGAACGGGAACCCCTCCGGGCCGACTTTCCAATTGATGCCCGGCACGCGGTGGGCGATGCCCTCGATCACGGACGTCAGGCCCGCGAGGAATCCCGGCGTGTTGGTCTCCATCCAGGGGTACAGGCTCGGCCAGACCTGTGTCATCACCAGGCCGAATGCACCGAAGAACGCGCCGATGCTCAGCGCCGCCCACGCGCCGGTCGTCGAGCCTTTCTTCCAGTACAGCCCGCCGATGATGACCGCGCCCACGCC
>CAZKCX010000672.1:0-3898 GCA_964550865.1 uncultured Planctomycetales bacterium | reverse complement strand
CGCGGTTGAGTACGTACGTCTCGTCGTCGGGCTCGAGCAGGCAGTTGAAGGCCCGCCACTCCGTCCACCGCTCCTCCCCCTCGACGAGGGGCTTCGCCAGTTCCGTGCCCCGCGCGTAGTGCCACGCCATCAGGACATTCCCCGTGTGCGTGCGGAGCGTGTAAGGCCAATCGCAGCCCCGGTTCTCGTACCAGTATCCCGCCGGGCTCTGGTGGTGCTTGAGGCTGTCGGCGAGCCTTCGTCGGAGGAGCCGCATGAGGTCATCGTCGGGATAGAGGTCCAAGTGCGCAAGCGCCCCACCCCACAACCCGCTGTACTGGTTCGAGCAGCTCATGCCGGCGTTGAAGAGGCTGTCGCTGGTCAGCAAGGCGCCGATGGACTTGCGGTGCGCCTCGATCACGCGATTATGGACGGCACGGTCGATCGGCGGGCCGTCGTGGAGGAGGCGGAGCGTCTCGCCCAGGAACATCGTCGCGAACCCCGTGGCGGGCAGGTTCCATCCCTTGGGACGATACTCACTGAACCAGCCCTCGTCATTCTGGCTGTCGCAGAGGAAGCTAAGAAGGGCTTCGAGCCGCGCCCGCAACGCCGGGTGCTTGTGATAGGGATTCCACGGCCGGTCCGTGCAGTAGAAGTAGGCGAGGCAGACGTGGTTCTCCAGCACCCTGGCGTTGAAGGGCTTGTTGAAGCGCTTCGGCCGCCAGACCGGCAAGGTGATGAACCCGCGACGGGGCCCGGACATCTCGATGCTGTTCGCGACGCGATGGAGGTGCGCGAGGTAGAAGGGCACGGCCAGCTCGTCGTCGGCGAAGTCGTCCAGGCCAAGCGAGGCCAGATCGGCCGGCGGGACCTCGGCCGCCTTCCCCTCGGCCATCGCACAGCGGGGGAAGGCAGCACCCCAAAGGAGTGCCATACAAAGGGAGATGACAAACAGAATGCCGGCTTCAACGTGCGCTCGGTTCATCGATGGTCCTCGACTCGAGTCCTTCGTGGTCTGCACTCAGAGATCCATCGCTCGTGGCAGTGTAGTCGAGCGGTGATCGCGATCAAGCGGGCATCTGGTAAGCCCGGCCCTCAACGACCGCCGGGTTCTGTCGTGGGAGACGTCGACGCGGAGGTCGTTGTCGACCGGGTGGCCGCGGGCTGAGTCGCCTGCGGGGCCCCTACGCGGAGTATGTACTTGGCGATCGTCATGAGGTTCTCGTCGCCGAGGTGGGCCATCGACGGCATCTCCGAGAACTCGGGCCGCTTCTTGAGCGGGGCCTTCGCCCAGACAACGATGTCCTCGGGCTTGCCGGCGTGGAGCTGGGCGATCTCCCGTACGGAGGGGGCCAACCGGATCGTGTCGATGGCGTGACACGCCGAGCAATTGACCGTGAAGAGTCGTTCGTCTTCGGGCATGACGGCCAGCGCGCCGGCGGCGAGTTCGGCCGCATCCCGTGCCTGCTTCAGGTACGCCTCGGTCTTCCACTCCGTATCGACGTGCGGCCCGACGAGGGCCCGCTCCCGATACATGTGGCGGCCGGTTGCCATGCAGACGACGGTGAAGCCGAGAAGCAGGACGATCGTCCAAAAGCGGCTGCCGATCCGGGCGTCCGCCGAGCGGACTTCCGCCCGTAGCACCAGGACGGCCGCGACGGCGAAGCTCGCGCCCAGGAGGATCACCACGACCATCGGCAGCGTCAGCCCGACCCAGGGCAGCGTCACCAGCAGGAGCGGGCCGGCCAAGAACTGCACCATCGTCGTAATCAACGCAATGAGGAGAAACGTGCGGATGAGGGTAGGACGCGACAGCTCGTCGAACGTATCCTCAACGGGAAACCGCCTTCGGCCGAAGTACCAGGCCATGACCAGACCGGTCACGGCAATCGAGGCCACGATGAAATGGAGGTAGCGCGGCAAGACGTTGGGTAGCCATACCGCGGAGAGGAAGCCGCGGACGCTCTCCCATCGGTCCGGGAAGAGCATGAGGTTGACGTTGGCCAAAAAGATGAACGGCACGAGCAGAAACAAGACCGCCGGCACCGCCCCCAGAGCTACGTGGGCCCTCTTGTTCCGCGTCATCCAAGGCCACGCCCAGGAGTACTTGTGCAGGTACAGCAAAAGGAAGGCGACCGAGACCACAGGCACAACGGATATCCACGCGTGCCCCGTCAGCGCGTTGGCGCTGTAGAAGTACAGCGTGTAGACGACGTTAATGCATAGAAGCGGACCCACGCCGAGGACCACGGCCAGACTCTTGTTCACGGTGATCGTCTTGGCGATCTCCTCCGCCAGACGATCGTAGTCCTTCCGTCCGCGGGCCATGCCGACCGCCTCGAAGGCGACCGTGAGCAGCGAGCCGCCCAGCATGAGATTCACGAAGAGGATGTGCGCCAGGAACGCGAAGATGAGCGCGCCGATCAGCAGCGCGCGGTCGCCCGGCAACGGCAGGGGAATCTCGTGCGGGATGGGGGTGTTGGCCAGGACGATCATGGGCTTCCGTATGCGCGTGGACTCGGTGCTAAGCTACCTGCAAGAATGCTTGGACAGTTAGCGAAGCTTGGGTGGCCCACCTCTTCAGAGGTGGGTGACACGAATTCGGCCGGGGGTTCGCGTCCCCATCGCGTGAGCGATGGGCCCCCTCGGCGAAAGCCATGGGCCACCCAGATCGAGGTTTCTTCTGACGCGCTGTTCAACCTTTCTTGAAAGCAGCTTAGTGCCGTCATCGCAGGAGCCAACTCCCAAGGCGATCCAACACCGAGGGTCCGGCAGGCTCCACCTCATACTTCGAGGCGCTCGCCTTGACGATGACGCCCGCACTCTGTGCGCCGGGCAGGGACTCGCCCGTCTCGCGCAGGTGCAGGATATAGTCGGTCAGGGCCTCCAGTTCCGCCTTGTTGCCGGGAAACGGCGGCATGTAAGGCCTGGCGCCGTGCATCTGTTCGATGAATACGATCATGGCCGATCGGTCCCATGCCTTGTCGGCACCGTAGAGGTCCTCGAACTTCTTGACCACGCCGTTGATGCCCGTGGTCGTGTGGCATCGACTGCACGTGATCATGAAGACGTCCCGGCCGGCCTGCACACGGTTCGATGGCGTCACGGCGTCGACCGATACGTAGGTCGCGTGTGCGAGCAGGCCGTCTCGCTTGAGCAGCGGCATCTCGTCCATTCGGACGCCGTTGGAGTACATATAGTCGCCGATGACGTACGGCTTGCGGATGAACTCCCGGACGCGCTCGAACTGCCCCAGCAAGAGCAGGATGAAGCAGAAGGGCACAACCAGCCCCACCCGCGGCATCCATCTCGGCTTGAGCAGGCCCAACAACGAGGCGAGCACGACCAACCCGGCTCCGACGGCGATGACGATGACGAGTTGGCTGTACCAGCTCGCGTAGGCCTGCGTGCCCATGGCCACGGGAAGATTGCCCAGCATGGAGTCGGGAATCCGGATGCGATACCAGATCGCGCCGACAACGAGCAACGGCAGCCACGCGAGAATCCACACGGAGACGAACCGAACCGCCCGATCTCGAAACTCGCTGCCTCGCTCCGTGAAGAAGAGCATGCAGAACCAGACGAAGAGACCGGCGCTGACCATGGCCAGCGGCGTGCGAAACAGCAGTTGCGGCGCATAGAGCGGGTTCAGCACCCCGGTCCAAAACGTGCGAAGGCTCCGCCAGTTCCCGGGATCCATCATGAAGGCAAGGATGGCGACGATGACGGCCATCGTCAGCCACGACGCGACCGAGAGCACGATCCCGAACCGAATATGCCTCGGCTTCTTGTCGCCCGACCAACGTTTCCAGAGGAGGAAGTACCCGAGGATGAGGCACACTTCGACGAGGAAGACGAACCACTCCGTGAACCAGGCCCAGAAGAAGACGCGGATCAGGCTGGCGATCGAATACGGATT
>CAZKCX010000671.1:0-3912 GCA_964550865.1 uncultured Planctomycetales bacterium | reverse complement strand
GCTTCTCAAGCAGCTTCATCTTCCGCGTCACGTCGCCGCCGTAGAGCTTGGCCGTTACGTCCTTGCGGTATGCCTTGACCGTCTCGCGGGCGATGATCTTTCCGCCGATGGCGGCCTGGATGGGGATCGCGAACTGATGCCGCTCGATGGCCTTGCTCAGTCGCTGCGCGAGCCGTCGACCCCGCATTTCCGCCTTGTCGCGGTGCACGATCGTCGAGAGGGCGTCCACCGGCTTGCCGTTCACGAGGATATTCATCTTGACCAGGTTGTCCGCCCGGAAGCCGAGCAGCTCGTAGTCCATCGTGCCGTAGCCCTGCGTGGCGGATTTCAGCTTGTCGTAGAAGTCGAAGATGATCTCCGCCAGCGGCAGCTCGTACGTCAGCATGGCTCGAGTCTGACTCAGGTATTCGGTGGCTTTGTAGGTGCCGCGTCGGTCCGTACAGAGCTGCATGATCGTGCCGATGGCCTCGGCGGGCACGATGATGTTCGCGCGGACGATCGGCTCGCGGATCTCGTCGATGGCCGAAGGGTCGGGCATCTCGCTGGCCGATTCGATTCGCTTGACCTCGCCGTTGGTCAACGCGATCTCGTAGGTAACCGTGGGAGCGGTCTGAACGGCCTCGACGTCGCTCTCACGCTCGAGCCGCTCCTGCACGATCTTCATGTGCAGCAGCCCCAGGAACCCGCAGCGGAAGCCGATACCCAGGGCGTCGCTCGTGACCGGTTCGTACGTGAACGAGCCATCGTTCAGCCAGAGGTCTTCCATGGCGCTGCGGAGTGCGACCGTGTCGCTGCCCGGTCCGGGGTAGAAGTCGCAGAAGACCATTTGTTGCGGCGGCTCGTAGCCCGGGAGGCGCTGCGGGTTTGGCTTCTCGGTACGCGTGATCGTATCGCCGATGTGCACGTCCTCGAGCGTCTTGATGCTGGCGAAGAGGTAGCCCACCTCACCGGCGGCGAGCTGCGAGACGGGTGTGACCTTCGGCGTGAACTTCCCCAGCTCGCTGACGGCGAATCGAGCCCCCGTCGCCAGAAAGGTGATCTTGTCGCCCTTGCGGATCGTGCCGTCGAAGACGCGGATGTGGCAGATTACGCCGCGGTGCACGTCGGTCTTGGCGTCGTAGACCATGGCGCGAAGCCGGGCGTCGCGCTCGCCCGTCGGCGGCGGGACCCGCTCGACGATCGCCTCCAGGACGTCGTCGAGGCCCTGCCCGGTCTTGGCGGACGTGAAGATCGCCTCTTCGGCGGGGATGCCGAGCACGTGCTCGACCTCGAGCGCGACGTCTTCCGGGAAGGCCGCCGCCAGGTCGATCTTGTTGACGACGGGGATGATCGTCAGATTGGCGTCGACCGCCTTGTAGGCATTGGCGACGGTCTGCGCCTGTACCCCCTGCGTGGCGTCGACGAGGAGCAGGACCCCCTCGCACGCCGCCAGCGCCCGGCTGACCTCGTAGTGGAAGTCCACGTGTCCGGGCGTGTCCAGCAGGTTCAGCATGTAGTCCTCGCCCTCATGACGATGGACGACCGTCGCGCGATTGGCCTTGATGGTGATGCCCATCTCCCGCTCGAGGTCCATGTCGTCGAGGAACTGCTCGCGGAACTCGCGTTCGCTAACCGCGCCGGTGTGCACGAGGATCCGGTCGGCCAGCGTGCTCTTGCCGTGGTCGATGTGGGCGATGATGCTGAAGTTTCGGATACGGCTCTGGTCCAAGGTGCACTCGATCCTTCGGGCGGGAACCCCCCAGGTCGGCCCTCCCTGGCACGTTCCGTCCCAGCCCACGCCGGGACACTCAGTGAAAGATTGTAGCGAGTGGTCTTGGATTCACCAAACCCACGCCCGCGCAGACACGCACGGGACATAAGATTAGGATGGTCGCCGCAAAGGAGGCTTCAGATGAACGCACATGGCGTGGTCGTGCTTCTGACCCTTGCGGTCGCGGCGGCTCTTACCGGGAGCACCTCGGCGGCGGAGAAGATGGTCCACTATCGGCAACGATGGCACATCAAGCTCGAATCCCTCGACCCGAACGACGTGCTGAGCAAGCTCGATCTGTCCGGTCCTGGCTTGGAGCAGGCCCAAGCGGCCGCCAAGGCCGGCAAGCGAACCGAGGCCCTGACGGCCCTGCTCGAGACCTACCGCAAGAAGTACCCCTTGCCGCCCACCAACGCGGAGGCCAAGAAGCGGTCCTTCCCGGTGGCCGACGACATCGTGCGCCATATCTTCCAATGGGGTCCGTACGAGAAGGCCGAGTACGGCCCCGAGATCAACTGGGAGTGGGACCCCCGCGGCGATATCGAATGGGTCGCGGCCGTCTACCGCTTCCATTGGGTCACGCCCCTGGCCGAGGCCTACCGGGCCACCCGGGATAAGAAATACGTCCGCGCGTTCGTCGAGCTGACGACCGACTGGATCGGCAAGCACCCGCTCGAGAAGCACACAAAGACGCACCCGGTCTACAAGAGCTGGCGGGGCTTCGCCTGGCTGGACATCCAGACCGGCATCCGAGCCACACGCATCTGTGAGGCCTTTCGAGTCCTGGTGCACGGTGAGGCCTTCACGCCCGAATTCCTCGGAGTGCTTCTCGCCAGCCTCTACGACCATCAGGTCAAGACCGAAAAGATCCCGATGGGGATCGTGCACAACAAGGCCATCTTCGAGCAACGCGGCTTCGTCAACATCGCGTACACCTTCCGCGAGTTCCGCGACGCCAAGCGCTGGATGAAGATCGCCCTCGAGCGAGCCGAGCAGAATCTCCTCGCGCAGACCACGCCCGATGGCGTGCAGCGCGAGTGGTCAGGCGGGTACCACCTTGGCGTGCTTCGCGACGCCGTCCAGATCGCCGAGCGGGCCGACAGCTTCGGCCTGGAGCCCAGCAAGGCCTACCGCGACCGCATTCGGGGCATGTACGACTACATCTTCTGGATGGCCACGCCCGATCTGGGCTTTCCGATGTTCGGCGACGTGAGCCGTCCGATCGACCTGCCGAAGGATCGTTCCGGTTGGCCGCTGTATCGCGCCCTCCTCCGCGGGACGAAGGTCACCGACGATCCGAAGTACGCCGCTCGCGCGCACCTGAAGCGCGACGCCCTGCCCCAGCAGACCAGCCACGCGTTCAAGCATGCCGGGATGTATGTGATGCGGTCGGAGTGGGGGCCGCGACAGCTCTACTTCGCCCTGCACTGCAGCCCTCCCGCGATCTCCGGCCACGACCAGCCGGACAACGGAACGTTCGAGTTGTGCGCCTTCGGGCGATGGCTCATGAACGACTCGGGTTACTACACCTACGGCCACGATCCCAAGGGCCGCGCCTGGCATCGGCAGACGCGCGTCCATCAGACGCTGACGCTCGACGGCAAGGACACCAAGGTCGCCGGCACGCTTCGTTTCTGGCAGTCGTCGGACGACTTCGACGCGCTCGTCGTCGAGAACGCGTCCTACAAGGGGCTGGTGCATCGCCGCAGCGTGTGGTTTCCCGAGAGGCGGTTCATCGTCCTGCTCGATGAGGCGCTGGGATCGGCCAAGGGCAAGCTCGCGCTGCATTTTCAGTTCGCGCCCGGTGCGATCGATGTTGATGAGGCAGCCAAGTCCGTGACGACCCGATTCGAGGATGCCAACGTCTTGCTGCAATGCGACCGCAAGCAACCCATCTGGATCCAAGCGGAGAACGGTTGGTTCGGCTACAGCTACGGCAAGCGCAAGCCGCGAAAGGCGGTCACGATCACCCACGCCGAGCAGGCACCGGCCGCGTTCCTGACCGTGCTCTGGCCGTATGAGGGTACGAAGGCGCCGAAGGTCTCCGCGGAATTGGGGGAGGAGTTCGAGGCCGGCATCGATGCCGTCAACGTCCGCGTTACCGTGAACGGGAAGACCTGGCGGCTGGGTCGCGATCTGCGAACGGAACAAGCGTTCTGCCG
>CAZKCX010000670.1:0-3932 GCA_964550865.1 uncultured Planctomycetales bacterium | reverse complement strand
GACGGGAACCATCGTTCCGCGCGGGACGACGAGGGGATCTCGCCCTATGCCTATCGAATCGATCGCACGGGGGAGACGACGGAGATCGACCCGCGCGAGACGGTCCGCCAGATCGTCGCCGACGTGACGTCGGACCGCGATCCGAGTTGGATCGCCGCTCGGTTCCACGAGACGGTCTGTGCCGCCTTCGCCGAGGCGATCGCCGACGCCGCGAAGGCCCAGGGCGTCCGAAAGGTCGTGATGTCCGGCGGGTGCTTCTTGAATCCGATCCTCGTGGCCGGCCTGGACGACCGGCTCAGCCGACGGAAGCTGCATCCCGTCCGGCCGTCCAGCGTGTCCGTCGGCGACGACGGCATCTCATTGGGGCAGGCCGTCGTCGCGGCCCAGAGACTCAGGAGCCCGGAACCATGTGCCTAGCCGTGCCCGGAAAGGTCGTCTCGCGAGAGGGCGACGAGCTGATCGTCGACTTCCAGGGAACGCAGTCGCAGGTCGGCGGCATGATGACGCCCGACGTCGGCGCGGGCGATTGGGTCCTCGTCCACGCGGGATACGCCATTTCGCAGCTCGACGAGGCCGAGGCCAAGAAGACCTGGTCCTACCTCGAAGAAATCCAGGAGATCCGTGAGCAAGAGGACCGCGCGCATGCCGACGTTGACGGCTGACATCCCCGCGGTCGCCCTGGCCGAGGAGCTGCGTCGGTTGTGCGAGCCGCTCGATGAGACGCTCTCCGTGATGGAGGTCTGCGGCACGCATACGGTCTCACTCTATCGCAGCGGCGTTCGATCGATGCTGCCGGAGAACCTCCGGCTGATCAGCGGGCCCGGATGCCCGGTCTGCGTAACCGCGCAGGGCTACATGGACGCCGCGGTCGATCTCGCCCGACGAAACGACGTGACCGTCGCGACGTACGGCGACATGGTTCGCGTGCCGGGGCATCGTGCCAGCTTGGAGGGGGCTCGCGCCGCGGGTGCCGATGTCCGTGTGGTCTACTCGGCCCGCCAGGCGGTGGGGATGGCGGAACGGGCGCCGGAGCGTGATGTGGTCTTCCTGGCGATCGGGTTCGAGACCACGGCGCCGGCGACGGCCGCCGCCCTGATCGAGGCGGAATCGAAGGGCGTGGACAACCTCTTCTTCCTGACGGCCCACAAACGCGTCGTGCCCGTCATGCAGGGCTTGCTCGAGGCGGGTGAGGTCCCCATCGACGGCTTCCTGTGTCCCGGACACGTCAGCGTCATCATCGGCTCGGAGCCGTATCGCCCGATCGCCGAGCGATTCGGCAGACCGTGCGTGGTGGCCGGCTTTGAACCCGTGCAGATGCTCCAAGCCCTGCTCGACATCGCCCGCATGCGCCTCGAAGGGACCGCCCGCGTCGAAAACGGCTACGGCGTGGCCGTCAGCGACGGCGGCAACCCCGTTGCCCAGGCGTTGATCGAACGCGTCTTTGCGATCGCGGATGCGCGCTGGCGGGCGATGGGCATCCTACCGGCCAGTGGCCTGGTTCTCCGCGAGGCGTATGCCCGGTTCGACGCGGCGCAACGATTCGCAATCGAGATGCCCGACGACATCGATCCGCCCGGGTGCCGGTGCGGGGACGTCATTCAGGGCAAGGCCACGCCGACCGAGTGTCCTCTCTTCAGCCGGGGGTGCACACCCCGAAGACCCGTCGGCCCGTGCATGGTCAGCAGCGAGGGGACATGCGCCGCGGTCTTCAAGTACGGACGGCACGCGCACTAGTACTGCATTTCAGAAGGAACGCGACTACATGCCCGAGCCGCCGGATTCATCCGGCGGGGCCGCGCGGCATAGATGCCGCGGCTCGAGCAACAACCGCGACACAGATCGACACTGCCATAGTCGCACGACTTGTGAAACACGGTGCTAGACGCCCCGCGATTCAACGATCGGTTTCGCGGCGGAGATGGGTCCGATAACCCGCGCGAACGCGAACCTCACGGCCGGCGGATCCGTATGGTTTCCCAACGATTTCCAACCAAACCCACCCCCTCCAAGTGCCGATAAAACGTTAGCCCTGTGCAAAAGAAACGGCGGCGACGTCAATCGCGAGCCGGAACCAACGAGCCAACGAACGAACGGAAACAACGGGCACGATGAGCACCCAGATCCTCGAGGTCATCCCCCAGGCAGACAACGTCGAGCACACGGAGCGGGTCCTGCGGGCCCACGGTGGGGGCGGCGAGCTGATGAACCAGCTCATTCGCGACCACCTCCTGCCCCTGCTGGGCAATGAGCGACTGAACGCGCTGACCGACGGCGCAGTCTTGCCTTCCGGCAAGGGCTCGCCGGTGCTGACCACGGACGGCTTCGTCGTGCAGCCGCTGGAGTTCCCGGGCGGGGACATCGGCAAGCTCGCCGTCTGCGGAACGGTGAACGACGTCGCGATGATGGGTGCGACGCCGACGGCGTTGACGCTCTCGCTCATCCTCGACGAGGGTCTGCCGCTCGAGATGCTCGATCGGATCGCGGTCAGCATCGCCGCGACGGCCAAGCAGGCGGGCGTCCAGATTGTCAGCGGGGATACCAAGGTCGTCGAGGCGGCCGGTCGCGAACCGGGTCTCTTTGTCACGACGACCGGCCTGGGCTACAAGCCGGACGACGTCGACCTCGGGTACGGCCGAATCGAGCCCGGCGATCGCTTGCTCATCAACGGCCCGATCGCCGAGCACGGACTCGCGATCATGGCCGTCCGGGAGGGGTTGGAGTTCGAGACGCGACTCCGGAGCGACGCCGCGCCGCTGAACGGCCTCGTGGCTGCGCTGCTCGAATTGGGACCGGCGATCAAATTCCTCCGCGATCCGACCCGGGGGGGCGTGGCCAACGTCCTGGCCGATCTTTGCGAGGAGACGGGTCTGAGCGTCGAGGTCGAGGAGCCGGCCCTGCCGATCACGCCGACGGCACGGCATGCGGCGGAGCTGCTCGGGCTCGATCCGCTGACCGTGGCCAATGAGGGCAAGTTGGTGGCGGTGGTCTCGGCCGAAGCGGCCGACGACGCATTGCGTATCTGCCGCGAGCACGAGCACGGCGAGCGGGCGGCACTGTTCGGTACGATATCGGCGGCGACGCCGAACCTTATCGAGCTGCTTACGACGAGCGGCGGACGCCGCATCGTCCAACGTCCCTACGGCGAGGAGCTGCCACGAATCTGCTAATGCACGAACTGAGCATCGCACAATCCGTCTTGGAGATCGCCGAGCAAGAGGCCCAACGGCAAGGCTTCCACCGCATCCGCAGCATTCGCTGTCGCATCGGCGTGCTGCAGCAGGTCGTGCCCGAGCTGCTGGACTCGGCCTTCGGCTGCCTGATCGAGGCGACCGAGCACGTCGACGCCGAGCTGATCGTGGAGAAGGCTCCGGTCATCATCCATTGCGATTCGTGTGGCGAGCACGTCGCGAGCGCCGCGTACCGTGTGGACTGTCCGCGGTGCGGCTCGTTCAACGTGCAGATCATCGGCGGCGATGAACTCGAGCTGGTCGGCATCACGTTGGAGGACGACTCCGATGGAAATCCAGGTCCTACGTAACGTCTTCAAGCGAAACGACGCCCTCGCCGAGGTCACGCGTGCCATCCTCAACGAGCACGGCGTGACGGCCTTCAACATGATCGGCAGCGCCGGCAGCGGCAAAACGGCCCTGCTCGAAGCCCTCCTACCCGAGCTGGGGCGGACAAAGCGAACGGCCGTGCTGGAAGGCGACATCGCCACGACGGCCGACGCCGAACGGATCCACCGCCTGGGGCTACGGGTCATTCAACTGACCACCGAGGGCGGCTGCCATCTGTCGGCGGCGCTCGTGCACGAGGCGATCAAGCAGCTCGAGCTGCCCCGGCTTGAGGCCGTCTTCATCGAGAACGTCGGCAACCTGGTCTGCCCTGCGTCGTTTGATATCGGTGAGCACAAGCGGATCGCCGTGTTGAGC
>CAZKCX010000669.1:0-3938 GCA_964550865.1 uncultured Planctomycetales bacterium | reverse complement strand
GCTTCGCCACCTCACGGCATGGTATGCTCGGACATCCGGGCGAAGGTCGTCAGCCGGTTCGGGTGAAAGATGGGATTCGAACCCACGACCCCCTGGACCACAACCAGGTGCTCTAACCAACTGAGCTACTCTCACCGACGCGATCCAAACACGTGAAGATACCGAAACCTCGGTCCGCATGCAACCGTAGCCCGAAGCGAACCGACAGGCCGTTTCGGGATGCGCGGTTCCGCCGCCGCTTGACAGGCTTGCGGCCGATTCTAGGCTATCCGAATCGAGGGGCGCGGTGAGCGTTCGCGCATCAAGACGCTACGGCAGGAGCCATGGGGGGCTCGATCCCCGTAGGCGCTCGGAGCCTCGTGGCCGCAGTGCAGACGCAGCGCGGGCCGGCCCTTCGCCTTCTTCCTCTACCGGAGCGATTCGACAACCGTGAAGGCCGCACGCTATCCAATCCTCTGCAAGGGTGACATCGACGGCTTCTTCGGGCTGGCGGTGGACAACCTCGTCCAGGTGCTCGTCCTGGTGGCGCTGTGCCGACAGATCTGCGGCTTCAGCGAAGCGATGCTGGTCGAGCGCGTGCTCCCCGGCATCGCCGTCAGCCTGCTGATCGGGAACCTGTTCTACAGCCTCCACGCCTGGCGGGTCGCGCGCAGGGACGGCAACATCACCTGCACCGCGCTGCCCTACGGCGTGAACACCGTCAGCATGTTCGCGTTCATCTTCTTCATCATGCGACCGGTGTACCTCCAATTCCAGGGCACGGACCTCGGCCCGACCGGCGCGGCCGAGTTGGCCTGGAAGATGGGCCTCATGGCCTGCATCGGCAGCGGAGCCATCGAGTTGGTCGGCTCGGTCGTCGGGGGGTGGATCCGACGCGTCACGCCGCGGGCGGCGCTGCTCAGCACGCTGGCGGCCGTCGGCGTGATCTTCATCGCGGGGCCGTTCGCGTTCCAGATCTACGAGCGTCCCCTGGTTGGGCTACTGCCGATGATGATCATCCTCGTCGTGTACTTCGCGCGGGTCCGCTTCCCGCTGGGGCTCCCGGGCGGTTTGGTCGCATTGGCCTTGGGCACGGCGCTCGCGTGGCTCTCGGGTCTGTGGGACTCACCGATCATGAGCACGGCGGCCGTTCAGGCGGCGACCGAGCAGATCGGCACCCACACGCCCCACGTCTACTGGCGCGACCTGGTCGAACTCTTGAAGGATCCGACGCATCGCGACTTGCTGCTCGGCTACCTCGGCGTCATCGTGCCGATGGGGCTGCTGAACGCGCTCGGCTCGCTTCAGAACATCGAATCGGCCGAGGCCGCCGGTGATCGGTTCCGCACGGGTCCGTGCATGGCCGTCAACGGCATCGGCAGTATCGCCGCGGGCTTTTGCGGCAGCTGCTTTCCGACGACGATCTACATCGGCCATCCGGGATGGAAGGCCCTGGGCGCACGGACCGGCTACTCCGTCTTGAACGCCGTCTTCTTCACGGTCGTCTTCTTTCTCGGGTTGGGCAGTATGATCACGTCGGTCATCCCGATGGAGGCGGGCATCGCGATCGTCCTGTGGATCGGCATTGTCATCACCGCGCAGTCCTATGAGGCCACGCCCACGAAGCACTACTCGGCCGTCGCGATCGGGTTCTTCCCGGCCGTCGCGGCGCTGGCGGTGCTGTTTCTGCCGGATGTGCTCTCCGCGGCGGGTGCCGCCGAGGGCGGTATCTATCCGATCATTCGCGACCACCTCGACGCCCTCGCCGAGAACCGGACCGACAACTGGTGGCCCGTCGGCATCTACGCCCTGGCCGGGGCCAACTCCAGCTTCGTCATCACGTGCGTGATCATCTCGGCCTTGTCGGCCAAACTGATCGATCGCGACTTCAAGGCCGCGGCCGTCTGGGCGGGCATCTCGTGCGTCTTGACGGTCGTCGGCCTGCAGCACGCGTTTCGGATTCATCCCACGCCGTTTGAGCTTACGCCGCGCGAACTGCTCATCTGGCAACGCGGCGGATGGCCCGAGGGGACGTTCCTGTTCCGCGCGGACGGCATCGCAATCGCCTATGCCCTCAGCAGCGCGCTCTTCTTCGGCATCCATCTGCTCCGCAGCGCGGGAGGATTCGTCGATCTGGAGTTCCTGCGCCAGCACGGAGAGGTGATCGATCTGACCGCCGGGGAGGAGGAATCCGACGCCGACGCCCAGCCTTTCATCGAGGAATCGAGCGATGAACGCCAACAGGATGTGCCCGACGGGACATAGAGGGGTTTGCACGGTTGTGGGGCCGCGCCGAAGGCGTGTGCCAGTGCTGCCTCCGCAGCGCACGTCTTTGGACGCTTGCGGGGGACCCTGCTCACGGAGCCGTGGCACTCGAAAGGGCAGGCGCCCGTTCCACGCGAACGCATCGGGTCCACGCACCCAGCGGACCGCGATCCCTTCGGGCATGACGTCGGCTGAGACGGCCCGCCGCCGTGCACGAGCCTCGCTTCGTCGCTTCGTGCGTCCGCGGTTCATTGCCGCCTGCCTGATGTCGGCCTTGCTGGCCGGTTGCGGGAATCCGTCGGCGGAGATGAACCGGCTGCGGCAGCAGTTTGAGCAGCTCGGCCCGGACCCCGACCGCCGCGCGGTGGCGTTTGTCCTGGGGTTGCCCTTCGCGGAGAAGCAGGACCGTTCGGCGTGGCTTTACTTCGATCCGCCGCCCGGTCCTACCGACCCGACCGTCCCCCACCGGCTGATCGTCACGCGCTTCGGCCCGGGCGATCGTTGTGGTTCGCGGGAGGTGATGCTGTGGCGAAAGCCCACGCCCACGCAGATCGAGGTCCATTACGAGGTGTCCTGGTCGGATCCGGAACGATCCACCGACACCGACCTGACGACGATCCTTCGCGAGAAGCTGCAAGAGCTGGCGAACGCCGATCCCCATGCCCATCTCGAGACGCAGACCGCCAGCTATCAGTTCCGCATCGGGGACCGTCTGCTCGTCGGCATGCAGCGATGGGAACAGGGAGACTCGCGCCTCGCTCGGCTGACGGCCTCCACGGTGGACGGAGACTATCCCCGACTCACCGAGGTCATTGAACTGAGTTGCCGGGTGCGAATCCTGTCGGCCGGCATCGAGTTTGACCGACCTCTACTCCAGGAGTTGCGTTAGGGGATTCGTGCTCCGGCCGGATGTTCGCTTGCCAAGACGGACGATCCTTATGCTGATCAGCCATGGGGTATTTCCTGCTTGAATCCGCACGAATCGGCCGATAGTATTGTCGTGCAGCGCTTGGCAGGCGCACGAGGGGGGGCTCAAAGGGGAGAACGGACGATGAAGGGCATCCAACAACGCTGTGGGGTGGTTTTGGCGGTCGCGCTGGCCTTGATCGTCGCCACGGGATGCGATGAGACCTACGAGTTGGACATCACCTTCCCGACGGACGGCATGCACTTCACGGGCGCGGAGCCATACAGCATCAACCTGAACATGTGGGCATGGGCCGGCGCCATCCTGGGCCAGAGCTACACCGCCGGCACGGTCTACGTCAACGACGACCCCGTGGTCGACTGGGAAGAGCAGAAGCCTTCCAGCCATCCGTTCGAGCTGGAGCTATCGGTCCCGCTCCAGGGAGGCCAAAACGTCATTCGGGCCGCCTCCGACAACGGCCAGGCCGAGGATAGCGTCACCGTTTGGCTGGACCTCTGACACACCAGGCGTTGCGCGACGTCACACGTGCATGTCCGCGTTTCCGCCCGCTTTCACAAGGACAGTCCCTCAAGGGGAAGCGAATCGCCGGTCGAATTCGTGTGCCCTACCTCTGAAGAGGTGGGCCACCCAAGTTTCGCTGACGGTCCAAAGACTCTTGCAGGCAGCGCAGGGGCGACGGAAGACTTCGGTCGCCCTGGGCCACCCACCCATCAGCTGACGAGGGACAGAGCCTAGTACCGTGTTTCACAAGTAGCACGACTATGGC
>CAZKCX010000668.1:0-3939 GCA_964550865.1 uncultured Planctomycetales bacterium | reverse complement strand
GTTGACGGGCAGGCCTTCGTAGGCGTCGGGATAGCTGGCGACCACGCCGTACATGCTCGCGTTGTTGATGATCGATCCGCCTCCGACCTTGCGCATGTGCACGACGGCGTGCTGCGCCGCGACGAAGTACTGCGTCGGATTGCCGCGGAAGCTGGCCATCAGATCGTCCCCTTTGGCCTTGTCAATCGTCAGGACGTCGTTCTTGTCTCTCGCCGGTCCGCTGTAGGCGTTGTTGACCAGGATGTCGAACCGTCCGAATCGCTCGGCCGTCTCGTCGACGACGTCACGTACGTTGGCCTCGTCGTTGACGTCGAGCTTGGTCGCGGCGCACTGGGGACCGAGCGCGCTCAGCCGCTCCGCCAGGGCCTGACACTTCTCCACCCCGCGCGAGGCGATCATGACGTTGGCGCCGGCCTCGGCGAGGGCCTCGGAGATGGCCGTTCCCAGCCAGCCCGCGCCCCCCGTGACGAGCGCGGCCTTTCCGCTCAGGTCGAATAGCTCTCGGATCGTCGGCATGGGCATCGGTGCGTCCTTTCGTTCGATGGTAAGGAGTTCGGTCCCTTCGTGTGGTTAGCCATTGCGCCGGCGTTGGGTGCGCCGGGTCGGCCGACGCGACGTTCCCGTGCACGGCTGCCGCGCGAGGCCGACGAACGTGTACGCTCATTGCAGCGCGCCGGCGCCCTCGATGGGCCAGATGTCCTCGATCACACCCGCGCGGTGGACGACGTATTCGCGATACAGATTGCAGGTCGTGCAGCCGTGCGAGGGGATCAGCCGGATCTTGTCCCCGATCTCCGCCGGGTGCTGACCACACAGATTCACGCCGAGGTGCTCCTCGCTGCCGAGGAAGGGGACCTCGTCGCCCGGCCGATCGAAGAGCGTCGGCGGCCCGAACTCACAGGCCAGGCCCTTCAGCCCCACGTCCAGCACGATGCGGCCGGCGTCGGGCTTGGAGATGACGGTGGCCAGCACCGTCATGGCGTTTTGGAACTCGAGCCGGATCGTCTTGTAGCTGCAGTCCATGAGCGCGTAGCTGCCGGCCTGCAGCTCGTCGACGCCTTCCATCGGTCCGGTGATGTCGTAGGTCCCGGTCCCGCCGCCGGAGAGGATCTTGACCTCGATGCCGGCCTGTTCGATGAGCCGACGCGTGTCGACGGCCGTCTGCATGTCGCGGCGCGTGAGCTTCGCGCGTTCGTCGGCGTCGGGGCGACAGACGAGGTGGCCTTCGTAGGCCTGGATGCCGTCGAACCGCACGCCCGGCAGCGATTCGATGAGTCGGGCGAGTTCGAGCGCGGCCTCCCCCGGCGACACGCCGCAGCGGTGCATGCCGATGTCGACCTCGATCAGCAGGCCGAGCTCGACGCCCGCGGAGGCGCACGCGTCGGACAGCTCGCGGACGTTCGCCTCGCCGTCGACGGCCACACGGAGCGTGCACCTGCGTGCGACGTCGATGAGACGCTTCATCTTCACCGCGCCGACGACCTGGTTGGCGACGAGGATGTCTTCGATGCCGGCCTCGGCGAGGACTTCGGCCTCCCCGAGCTTGGCGCATGTGATGCCGACGGCGTTGAGCTCGACCTGCTTGCGGGCGAGCGTCGTGCATTTGTGGCTCTTGAAGTGCGGGCGGAGGACGCACGGCTTGTCCGCGAAGTAGTCGGCCAGCGTCTTGAGGTTCGATTCCGCCGCGTCGAGGTCGAGCAGCAATGCGGGCGTATCGGCGGCGGTGACGGGTCGGCCTATGAGGTCCGGCGGTAGTGGCACGAAGTCGTCTCCCGGTTGGCGTCGTACGGCTGCTTCCGTTCGTCGAGGGCAGTCTAATGTGAGGATGGTAGGGGCTCAAGCTAGGCGTTGGCGGAAGGCATGTGCGACTGTTGCGTTCTCGCGTGCAGTGTCGTGGTGCGGGACCCGCTAGCTCGCCGAGATGGCCTCCTTGGCGGGCTTGGACAGGTGGATCGCGGGGTGCATCTCGGGCACGCGGTAAAGATTCTGGATGCACGCGTCGACGCAGGCGAGGAGCTCCTCCCCGAGACCAACCCGCCGTTCCTCGTACCGGCCGTAGGCCTCGTGGATGTCTTGCTCAGCCTCCGGCGCAACGACGAGCCTAGCGGCCATGGCGGTTGCGGATCCTTCGCTTAACCTCGTCCCACGAAAGACTTGAGGCAGGCTTGCTCACGAGGTTGGCTTTCCGGCGGTCCAGTTCTTCTTGCTGCCAGTCGTGGACCGGGATTTCGGAAGGGTCGGCTGCCAAGTCGTCCCAAAGATCCTCGACCAATTGGAGCTTCTCCGACGCGCTCAGGTCGAACACGGAATCGGCATGCGGGTCCATCGCGGCATCTCTCGTTAGGCCAGGGACTAACAGAGCAGCGTGGCAACCTGATATTCGCGTTCGCCTTCGCCTCTGTCAAGCCTGTTGCTGACTCCCTGTCAGCCGCGTTCGTCTTGGAAGAACTGCAGCCTCGGGAACTGATCGCTCGTCAGGCCGCCGTCGATGACGATCGACTGGCCGGTCGTGTAGCGGCCTGCCTCACTGGCGAGAAAGACCACCGCCCCGGCGATCTCGTCCGGCGTGCCCCAACGCCCAAGCGGGATGTGCTCCGTCGCGTAGCGCTCGAACTCGGGGTCGAGGTCGAAGTCCTCGCCGATCTCCGTCTCGATCAACCCGGGGTTGACGTTGTTGACGGTGATCTTGTGCGGGGCCAGCTCGACGGCCAGCGACCTGGTGATCAGCTCGAGGGCGCCCTTGCTGGCGTTGTAGGGGGCGAGTAGGGCCTCGGCCACGATGCCGTTCGTGCTGCCGATGTTGATGATGCGCCCGCCCTCGCCGCGCTCGATCATGTGCCTGGCGGCCTGCTGGGCGAGGAAGAAGGGGGCGAACGTATTGACCCGAAACGTCAGGTCCATCACATCCCGATCGACCTTATCGAAGCGCAGCAGGTGGGCGATGCCGGCGTTGTTGATCAGGATGTCGAGGCGGCCGAGCTTGCCGACGACCTCCGTGACCACCCCGCCAAGCCCGTCGAGGTCGCTGAGGTCGTATTGGAGCAGCTCGCAGCGTCGGCCCATCTCGCGGACCTTGGCGGCGAGCGACTCGGCCTCCCCTCGGCGACTGCGAAAGAGGATGGCCAGGTCGGCCCCTGCCTCGGCCAGGGCGACGCTGATGCCCGCGCCGATCCCGCGCGAGCCGCCCGTGACGAGTGCCACCTTTCCGGTGAGATCAAAGCGATTCATGTTCGGCGCTCCCTCGATTGCGCGGAAGACACCTCCGCCGAGGCCGCGATGCCTGGCGATGGACTGATCTAATGAAGCCGACAGTATGTTCGGCATGGGAGAGGGATTCAATGCGGCTGGGTCGGTTCACCCTCCACCGGCTCCAACCGCCGCCACCAGGCGACGTAGAGGAAGAGCCCGCCAAGAAGGGTCAGGACCGTGAGCACGATCACGCGTGGCCAGTTGTGCAGCACAAGGTCCATCATCAAGACGTAGAGCACACAGAAGAAGGCCGTTCCGACGAAGGCGATCGGCAGGGCGTATCGGTCTTGCTTCGGTCGGCTCGGGTCTTCGCCGGCTGCCGCGAGCATGCGTCGGACGGGCCCCCACGCTCCGAAGGGTCTTACCTTTCGGTAGAAGTTCTTGAGGTCGTCGGCCGGCACGCCGGGCAGGAGATATGCCGCCGCGACCGTCGCCACGAGGCTGATCCCCGAGAGCAGCGGGAAGTACTGCAGCCGCGTCATGTCGGTGTGGAAGTAGACGTAGAGCCCGACGGGGACGGTGCAGGCCCCGCTCGCGCAGACGCCCCAGCCGTTCAGCCGCCACCAGTAGGCACCCAGCACACCCGGGGCGATCAGCGCCGAGCCGAGGGCGAAGTTGATCGGGTTCCAAATCGAGGCAACTGAGTCTCTAGCTAACTCCGGTTACTAGCTCCTTGCGGGTCATGGCTTT
>CAZKCX010000667.1:0-3952 GCA_964550865.1 uncultured Planctomycetales bacterium | reverse complement strand
TGTCACGGCGAAGCGTAGCGAAGCCTGGAGGCGGCCGTGCCACACTGTTCGGTCTCTGTTGCAGCCAGCTTAGGACTACAGCGCAAGGTCGACGAGACTTCCGACCGGATCCTCGTTCTCGGAAGCGCCAGAGAGGCTGCCCATGCCGCAAAGCCACTACCTTGCGCTGTAGTGTTAGTTGTCGTAGGCGAAGAGTTGGACCCACAGGTAGTACTGATTGGCGCCGTCTTGGACCTGGTAGTAGCCGAAGCCGAAGTACTTGAAGTCCGCCGTCCGCATGTTCTGGTCATGGTCGGGACTATTCTTCCAGCCGGCCATCGCCTCCGCCACGCTCGTCATGGCGTTCATGCCCCAGGCGATGTTCTCGCCGACGAATCTATGGCAGAAACCGGCCGCGACGGCTCGCTCGCTCGGTCCGTCGCCGTCCGGGTTCGTGTGCGGATCGACGGAATCATAAAAAGAGCGATCCCACATGTCCCGGGCGTGGGCGTCGGCGGCCGCCTCAAGCGTCAGCGAGTATTCGAGTTCGCTCAGGCCCAGGGATCGGCGGTAGGCGTTGATCTCGTCGAGCCCGCTCTGATGGATCGGATCCGACGGCGTACCGAGGGAGCGGCAATCCGTCGTCGTCCCGCCGGAGATAGTCCCGCCGCCGCCGCCGAAGCTGCCCGTGCCGCCCGTGTTCCCGGTATTGTTCGATCCTCCAGTGGAGCCGCCCGGCACCGTCGTGAGAAAGCACCCGGAGGGCATCGTAACGCCCAGCACCAGGAGGACGGACAGCAGAACGAGTCGAGATCGTGACGACATCGGAACGTCTCCTTGCGGACAGGGTCACCGGGCAAGGCGGATGCGGGCGATCCACACGGCTCGCACGACACATCGCCACCCACTACATCGGTCAGCCACGGACTCGCCTTTGCGCGACCCAACCGACGTCACCGATTATAGGACCGGTCTGCCCGCGATTTCCTCTCCGCGAGGGCTCCTCCCAGAAAACTCCCTGCCGTTCGGCAGCCATGTCCGTCAGCGTCACCGTGACGACTCAATCGCCTCGGCCACCGTCCGCCGGGCGGCGTAGAGCTTCCGCGGGTCGCTCTCGAAGCTCGTCAGATCCCGCACGAGCTCGTCCGGCAGACGCAGCGCGGGATGGTCCTTCCCGCCGAGGTTCTTGCGAAGCAGCCAGAAGTACTCGCGATCCTCCAGACCTTCCCGGAGCATCGCGAGTCGGATCGTGTTGATCGGGCCGTCCAAGACGGGCGTCTTGCTCGGCTCGCGCGTCGGCGGATAGGTCAGATAGCCGTCGCCGTTGCCCCACGTCCCGTCCTTCTTGGGCCGATAGCTCATGGGGTCTTGCCAGGGGTTCTTGTTCCGCCAGTACGTGGTGTGCCAGTAGAGTGATCCGTCCACCTGGTACTTCTCCATCATCCAGAATCGGATGCGGTGGTTGATGGCGGGGTGATCGATGAAGTTGTTCGGATACGGATGACGCGGTCCGCAGCACACGTACCACCACACCGTCTCGCCCAACTTCTGTCGCTCGCGGGCTCGGGCATGATCGTACTTGCTGAAGAGGGGCACCCACAAATTCACCGCGCCGAAGAAGTACGGCAGCGGCGCCTGGTCGTGGTTGATCGTCAGCAGCCGACGCAGGCCGGGGCAGTTCCGCTTCAGCAGCTCCATGCCCTCCTTGACCCAGGCGTATCGATCCCGCGAAGGCTCATCCACCCAATATGCGTAGGCCTTCTTGAGCCAACCCTTCTCGGCGAGGTGCTTGGTGATGCCGCCCTGGATCGCGCGATGGAGGCGATCGTACCCGTCGGCGCCGCGCTTGTACGGACCGATCTTCCCCGGCACGGCCGCGCGGGGGAAGTTGAACGTGGTGATCTTCCGCTCGTCGTAGCAGCGCCGGGCGGCGCGGTCGTATTCGGCGAAATCGAGCTTCGCCTCGCCCTTCTCAGCATCGACGATCGTCACGCCGATCTCCGCCGGGTGCGTCGGCCGATAGCACGCGATCCTATGGCGGGCGAGGTTCTCGACGTACTTCCAATGGACCTGCTTGTACTGCTCTTCCGACAGCGGGCCGTGCCATTCGCGTCGGACGTGCAGACCGTAGGCGGTTTCGGTGTGCGTCTCCTGGGGCAGGGTGAAGTCGAAGACGTGGAGCGCAATCGGCGCGCTCGCCAATGGCTTGCCCCCGGCCGCAAGCTTGAGGGTGCACGCGTGGTCGCCGGCCTTGGCCTCGGGCGAGACATAGAACGTGATCCAAAGCGGTATGTTGTGGCCGGCGGTCACGGCGATCGGCTTAGCCAACGGCACCAGCGCATCGGGATACCAATCGCGGGAGCCGAAGGCGTCTGTCGGCGTGGTCACCTTCACGTAATGGGCCCAGCAGATCTCGGCCGACACGCCGTGAGGCAGGCCTTCGATCGCCGCGTTCACCCTCTTCAGCGACTCCTTCGCACGAAGGACGACCTGCACCGGTTCGTATTCATGCCGGGCCGCCTCGACACGGACCGGCCGGGAGGCCCCCGTAGGCGCCGGTCGCGTACGACCGACCTTGTACGTCCCTTCACACCACCAGACGTCCGCGACGTCCGTCGACGAAAGCGGATAGCCGAATGCCTGGTGCTCCATGGTGGATATCTCGACGGTCGCACGCGCGGCACCCGCGATGCCTTCGGCCGTATTTGCCAGCACGAGCACCGCATAGCGCCCAGGCTCCTCGAAGGTCGTCGACGCCGCCCCCGTCCAGGTCCGACCGGCGGGGATCTCGACCGTCTTCCTCTCGCCCACCTTGGAAGCCTGGCCCAAGGGTCGGACGGTTATCGCGCCGGAGAACGGCCTGTCCTCGGCGGCCCTTGCCTGGAGCGCGAAGCGGTATGCCTTGCCGTCGCCCGTCGGCTCGACGCGAACGATGGAGAGTTCGACGGGCGGTGCCTTCCCGGCGACAAAGCCCAGCCCGAATGCCGCCGGCTGATGGAACTCCCCGGCGAGGCCCGCCCAACTGCTGTGCTGCCGAATGGCGATGTCGTTGCGGCACAGGTTCAGGCCAATTGGCGTGAGACACGGCTCGGTCAGGCCGATCGCCGCAAGCGGAATGAGGATCTCGCAGGCCCAGCCGTCGGTCGCTCGGACCGTGTCGGATACGATCTCGGCGTCCCACGGCTTGCCCGCATTGATTTCGTCGCGCACCACGTTGGCCGCGTTGACGAGGACATGGTAGTAGCGCTTCCCGGTGCAGCCCACATCGAGAAAGACCTCGACCGAGTCATCCCGGTAGACCTCGCCGTCCCGCTCCGTGACCTCCACGAGCGGCAGATTCGGCTGCTTGCAGACGAACCCCACACAGAGATGATCGCCGCAGACCATCACATGGGCCGCCGTTGCGTGCTTGGCGGGGGTCTTGCCGTCGGTTGTGACGAAGCTCTTGCAGACGGCGGCCTTCTTCCACAGGTCCTCCTGCAGCCGTCCGTCGAGCTGAACCCTCCCCTTGACCATGGGGATCCGCACGGTGGGCGGCTGCCCGTGTGCATCCGCCAGGGCGCACGAGGCCGGCATGAACGCGATGACCATAGCCAGGAGCGAGATCGTCGCCACGTCTTTCATCGTTGTCTCCCGAGTAGTAGGATGTTGAGCTTCACGCAAGGCAGCGCTTCGACCGCGATCCGCGTCGCGAGCGAATCGTACCCCTCGTCGGCGGGAACGGTCAACGCGTCTTCGTGCTGCCTGGCGACGGCAGAGTCCAGGAGGTAAAGCGATGCGTACTCATCGCCGGCGTGGGTTGTATTGGGCGTTCTTGGTCCTCGCAGCGAGCACCGCTTCCGACGCGCGGGGAGAGGCGCCGGAGACGTCCGAGACCTCTCTGCCTCCGTGGCCCGTCGTGCTTCCCGTGGTTCGGGTGCACGAGAAGCCCAAGCTCGACGGCAAGCTGGATGACCCGGTATGGAAGGACCTC
>CAZKCX010000666.1:0-3954 GCA_964550865.1 uncultured Planctomycetales bacterium | reverse complement strand
CCTGGGCTATGTTCCACCGGGCCTCCGGCCCTGACGAGACTCGCGCCGCTGGTGTTCCCGCGCAGAGGTCGGGGCCCATTTTCGCTTCGAGAGATTTCTTGAGGGCATTGTCGATCAGCGGCCATCGCATTCAGATGTCAGAAGTTGCCCGCAGCTGCTTCTACGTAGCACGGGCATCCTTGTCACGGCGTAGCCCTGAGCCCGTCGATGGGCGAAGCCGGATTGCCCGTGAGCTCGCCCAATGGATGCCCCTTCGCTTCACTTGTCCCGAGCTGCGCCGAGGGAGAGATGGGGGACAGGAATTCCCTTGAAGGCCGCCCCCGTAGTGCCTCGCTGGGGGTAGTTTCGCTCCCTTACGGTCGCATCGCTCATCGGCGGTCGCGACCCTGACAACGCGCCGCGCGCGATGGTGGTTTCGCTCCCGCACGATCGCTTCGCTGATGTTTCGCTCCCTCACGGTCGCGTCTCTGCCAGACGGTCGCGTCGCCGGCAAGGCGGACCCCCTCAGAAGTTCCACAACAACACGTCCTTCTCCCGCAACGCGTCCAGGGCTTTCGGGTCGGCCTCGAGCTCGACGAGCCCGTGCATCAACTGCCCCGCCCCCTCGAGCGCGCAATAGTACGGCCGACCCTGGAAACCGCGGAACATCTTGCCCTCCCACAGGTGCCCGACCGCCTCGTCGGCGATCCGCTTCGCCGTCGCGCGGTAGCTCGCATCGCCGGTGATGCTCTCGAGGGCAAGGAAGAATGAGATCAGCCGGCCGTAGTTCGCGGCGAACGTGCCCTTCTCGCCGTTGGCCGGAAGCAAGCGACGATAGACCTCGCCGAGCCGCTTGGCGTGGCGGATCAGCTCTGGGTTGCCCGTCAACTTCGCCGCCATCGCGAACGACATCAGCGTTTGCAGCGGCATCTCGAAGCCGTACGCGTAGTCCTTGAAGTAGTTCCAATGGCCGTAGGCCGCCTGCTTCTCGTAGGCCGTGCCCTTCACGCGGGACTTGTCCACCGGCTTGCCGTTCGGCTGGAGCATGCTCCACGGCTCGTCGGCTTCGGGGTCCCATCCGTACTTTGCCCACGCCAGCAGCGACCTCACACCGATGTCGATCAGCTCCTCGCTGCCGGCGAGCTTGCCGGCCAGGATCACCCGCGAGCTCCAGCAGCCGGGGATCGACGTGTCGGCCGTCAGGCGATCGAAGCGCTTGTCGTTGCCGTAAGCCCTGTTGGGGAAGAGATCCGTCTCCTTGTCCCGCGCGTCCCAGTGGGCGCGGGTGATCTGCATCGCCCGGTCGAGCCACGGACCGTCTCGGTCCTTGCCGTGCAGGAACCCGCACGCCAGGATGATCTCGCCCGCCGCCATCGCAAAGCCCAGCCCGCGGCCCCGCGTGTTGTGGCGGTCGATCTGGCCCGTCTTCGGATCTGTGTGCCAATACCAGTACTTCTCCATATAGGCGTGCATCGCCTTCGGATCGATCTCGTGCAGCGTCGACCACATCGGCATGATGACCAGCAGCTCGTGGTAGTCGCCGTCCTCGTGGTTGAAGCGGTCGTGGAAGACGTCGTACGACGTGTGCACGCCCCACCGGATCAGGCCGTTCCGCGAGTCCATGAAGTGCTCGAGCACGTGCCGGACGTACTTCTCGATCGCCGGTCGGTATATCGCCTTTCCGCTCAGCCGGTCCGTCAGCGTGGCGGCCCGGATGGTCGGCTGATCGATGTACAGGTTCGAGCAGCCCGCCGGCCGCTGCGAAACGCGGATCGCCCGATGGCCGACGCCCCACGGCGTGTAGCTGCTGTAGCTCAGATTGCCCGTGCTCATTCGCTGCTCGTAGGTGTGCTCGAGGCCGTCGTCGTATCGCATGAAGCAGTTGAGCGTATCGAAGTCGAGGTTGAGCACCCAGATGGGGCTGTGCTTTCGGCCATAGCGATCGATGCCTTTGGCGATGAGCGTCCGGAGGTGTTTGTCGGCGAGTTTGGTGTACGGCGCCTTGGCCGGCAGCGTGCCGTCATCCGCCTTCTTCGCGTCGGCCGCGAGCGTGATGACGGGGCAGATGGAGAACGCGAGAACGGCCGCAACAAGTGCGAGGGCTATTCGATGATGTAGGTGCTTCCTCAAGGCATTCGCTCCTGCTGTATGCGTCGCTGGGCAATTCGTGTGCTCTACGCATGATAGGGACGGTGATTCGGGCCCGCAAACGGATGCGTCGGCGATGGAAGCGGACGGGCAGGCGTCAACCCAGCGATGCGGGAATCCGGTCAGTGAACCGTTCCATTCAGAGCCGGCCTGTCCCCAGGCCGGTCGCTGTGCGTCGTCGTACCAACCCGACCGGGCCGAGGACGGCCCGGCTCTGAATGGAACGTCACCCAAGACCGGAGGGGAATCCGGATGTGGACGCACCCGCCGTTCTGAACCCCGAACCCTGACCCCTGAACCCTGCTGTTACACCGTCCCCCTTATCTCACCGGAGCGACCGTCACCTCGGCCACCCAAACCCGGCAGGAAGGGGGCAACTCAGAATGACCCACACCCAACCCACACCGGCCGCCGACAAACTCCGCCCATCGATCAACCAGTCCCTCGAATCCGCGACAAAGCGAGCCATCCCGCGACATCCCAGAAGCAGAGGGGACTGGGAAGCAGAGGGGACTGGCTGCTTTTCCGCCGTCGGGATTCCTCCCTGCAACAAGGAGGTCCCAGGAAAAGCTGCCTGTCCCCCGGCGTTTCCCAGGGACAAGTGAGGCGCAATGCGCCGGGTCCATTGTGACCTGTAGACCGGTTCGGCTATAGTGCCGCCAATGCGCTTTGCGGGAGCTCGCGGATGCGGATGAGCCGATGGAGACCTGTCTGCCCGGAATGCGGGTACTCGCTCCGTCGCCTGACGGAGCCCCGATGCCCCGAGTGCGGCGAACCGTTCCCGACGACGCAGAAGACGTTCCGTCGATGGGCCGTCCGACGCCTACCGTGGGACCGCACACACCGAAGCCCCCTGGTCTTCACCTATCTCAAGACGCTCCTGCTGATCCTCTTCTGCCCCTGGAAGGCCGGGCGCGGCCTCGCCGTCCCCGACCGCATGGGCCGCGCCGTCCGCTGGGCGATTGCCCACGTCCTTGTCATCGCCGTCTGCGGGACGCTGCTGGGAACCGATCAGTACTATCTCGATTGGGCGCGCGATAGGATCACCAAGCCTGTGCCGACCCACCCCGTCCGCTATGACGACCAGCTTGCGCCGGCCGACCGGGTTGTCGTTTGGGCGTTGCAGTCCTTCGCGGCTTGGGTCGTGCTTCTTGGTGCCCTCATCGCCCTGGCATGGTTCGTCGGCTGGCTTCTTCCCTGCCTGCACCAAGCTGCATCGGGCGGAGCGATCAAATGGTCGCTCTACTGTGTGCCGGGTTGTCTCCTCCTCTTCGCCGTCTGGTACACCTACTACACGAAAAACCCGCCCATGCTCACAGGCTTGATCCGGGGAAGACTTCCACCACCCGTAATCCCTGCCGATCTGTTGGCCGCCTTCTACGTCTTCTGGTGGGTCGCGGGTGCGTTGCACAATCCGTACGCTCGCCTCCGGGGAATTCGATCGTTGCTGCTCGGCGGAGTGCTCTACATGGCCTGCTGGCTTCTGCTGACACGCCTCCTGTTTCCGGTCGGACCTCTGGGGAGGCTGTTATGAGTGACACCTACCATCGAGGAGCATACGCCAGTTTCACCCCAGCGAAACGCAAGCGGCTCTGCATCATCGCCATCATCATCCTGTGCGCTTCAGCCCTTTGGCATAGTGTTGATGGCCTTCTCATCTACCAGCTGGGATGCAGCAGCGTCGGGTACTTCGGCGAGTATGACACAAGCACGCCGACCGTCTCCCGCAAGGGACCCGCGAGACATGCAATCATCGCGGCTGCGCTAAGGTGGAAACTGAGTCTCTAGCTAACTCCGGTTACTAGCTCCTTGCGGGTCATGGCTTTT
>CAZKCX010000665.1:0-3971 GCA_964550865.1 uncultured Planctomycetales bacterium | reverse complement strand
AGTAGTCGAAGCCGTGCTTGCGTGGCAGGTAATCGGCGTTGCTGACGAAGTCGCCGACGTGCCACTTGCCGATGCATGCGCTGGTGTAGCCAGCGATCTTGAGGGCCTCGGGAAGCGTGATCTCCGAGGCGGGCATCCCGAAGGTAAGGCTATGCCCGCCGTGCATATCGATCGCGCCGAACGCGCCCATGCGGCGTCCGGCCGCACGGAGGAACCAGCGGAAGAACGTATCCTCGCCGGCGGAGAACGGGAAGGTCAGGCCCGTGCGGTGCGGATAGCGTCCGGTGAGAAGCCCCGCGCGGGAGGGAGTGCAGATCGGAGCACAGGCGTAGAAGTCGGTGAAGCGGACTCCTTCTGCGGCGAGGCGGTCGATGTTCGGCGTGCGGATGGCCCGTCCGCCGTAGCAGCCCAGGTCGCCGTAGCCCAGGTCGTCGGTCAGGATCAGCACGATGTTGGGCGGTCGGCCGGTGCGTCCTTCGATGCGATGGACGACCTCGTTCGGGTCCAGCGCCTGCCGCCGTGGGTCCTGGTGTTCTTCCGGGTCATAGGCCAAACGGTTGTGAGTACCCGAGCCCCCGCTGAAGTGGACGCACGTGCCCACGCCGCCGAGCAGAAGGACAGCCACCATGAGGAGGACCACGCGCCGCCGGGTCAACCGGAATCTCCTCTTCGGCGTTTCCATGTCCGGCCCCCGTTGCCTCTCTGGGCGAGAACACTGACGGAGGATAGGCTGCAACCCGCAAAAAAAAACAGGATTACTCGGTAATTCTCTTGTCGGGTCCCGGGTTATGGTATACTATACCATAGGTCCGTGTGGCCGGAAGTGGTTGCATCACAATTTCTCAGGAAGACGCTTCCCCCACAGGACCCACGGAACAAGTCGTTTCACATAAGCCGTTTACCTATGAATCCGATCCATTTTTGAGCACCTGGGAGGTGTGATATGGAGAGTCTATGCCACCATCTTGCCGTGCGCGCCACGGCGATCATGGGGTTGAGCGTGCTGGTCGTGGTTCCGCTTTCGCTCGAGGCGGCCGACCCGCCCGAAACGTCCTTTGATCAAGTCATGAATCAAATCGACGTGCTCGACGAGCAGGGCGACCATGGCGCTGCGCTGGCCGCACTGATCCCCGCGTTGGAGAACTATTCGGACTCCTCATGGACCAGAAAGCACTACAAGACCGCGCTGTACTGGGCGTGGGGGTGTTTTGCCAAGTTGGATCCGTCTCAGCGCGAGCAGTTCCTGTCGCAATACACGGCCACCGCCGCTGACGAAGGCGAGCTCTCGATTCCTCCCCTGCGCGACCTGACGGGATGGCTGCAGGAGGTCATGCCCTCGACGGCCCTATCGAGCCTCCGCGCGCGGTTGCCGCTGGCCATTTGGCATCATCTGCAAGGAAACGAAGCACTCTTCGTAGCGTATGGGCTGAGCATTGTCGAACAAGCTCCGGAAAGCCTCGCCGCGGAGTACGCTATCATCTATGTCTACGGTGTGCAGTACTACGGTTTCCAGCGCCAGCGAATGCTGCAGACAGTCCGGACCGCGGCGAGGCTTGCCCCGGACAACCGTGGCGCGGCCTGGGCTTGTACGCGTGCAGTGCTCTGCTTGTCCTCTGCGGGTCTGGCCGAACAAGCCAAGGAGCTTATTGGCGACGTGCGCGCCGAGGCCAACGGCCACCTCGCAGGTACCGTGGCGGATGACCTGGCCGCAGTCGTGCGCGACATCGAATCATCGGCCTATCCTTCCGCCGTTGCCCGGATCCGGCAACTCGAACCGTACTTGGAGCCCGGCCCGATGATAGATCTGGTCGACGTGTTGTCGATCAACATCGACTGGCTGCACAGAACCTCGAACCCCGACACTAAGGCTCGACTGAAGGCCATCATTCGCGTGGGCGAGCAAGAGGCGGAAAACACCGATCCGAAACGAAAGGGCTACGGCCTGCTCCTTCAGGCTCGCTTCTGGCAGAAGCAGGGCCGTGCCAAGCGAGCTGTTTCCTTGTACCGCGAAGCCATCGCGACGGAGCAGGCCGGGGTCCAGGAATGCGCGCGGTCACAAATCGGGCGTCTCCTCGAACGGGCCAACCCGAAGGGCGCAATCGAAATCCTGGAAGACTTCCGACGAAATCACGCCAAGGATCCCGGGGCGGAAAGGCCGCTATCGAGACTTGCAAGGCTCTACCTCAAGCAGGGGCGTTACGCCGAGGGGCTTGCTCTGTATCAGGAGTTGAGGCGACGAGACGAAAACGGCTTTTCCGCGTCCCGGCTGGATGGGGAGTGTCTCGCGGTCGGGCAGGCGGAGTGCCTCCGCGGTCTCGGGAGAACACAGGAAGCCGACGGCCTCGCCGGGCCCATCCTCGAGCGGTACGGATACGGCTCGCCATTGGAGGAGCTGGAACGCAGTCAACTCAGCCGTCTGCAGGTGCTGCTGGGGGAGATGGGCCGCGAGAAGGAGGCGAAGCAACTGCGCGAGGAGTGCGGCCGCCGCCTCAAGGCTCAAGCGCAATAGTCAACGGGAAAGGCTGCCGAGGCCCTTGGGGACGAAGTGCGCGGCGATTTGGATCGAAGGGATTGGGAGAAAACCACATGGGTTCTAGACTGCGACTTGCTGGCGTAGGCGTTTCGGTCTTCGCGGTGACAACCGCCTGCCTGCTGATGGTCTCACGGAGTTCGAAGGAAGCACTCGGCTGCGGCCCAACGGAGGTGACCGTCACGCTCATCGGCGTGGGCTCCATGGAGCCCGGCCAGCAGATAACGCTGGGGGCCCAGGGCTCGCCTGAGGCGGGCGGTGCCACCTATGAATGGTCGGCGAGCGGCGGCACCATCGAGGGCAACGAGGACACCGCGACGCTGACGGCCGGCAGTGACACCGGGGAGTTCGAGGTCTCGGTGACATACACCCATCCGAAATATGGATCCGCCGTGGACACGAAGAAGTACTACATCGCGCAAGTCTCGCTCTCGGCCTCCGAACCCAACGTGTTGTTGGGGCCTCTGCCGGGCGAATGCCTGGTGGAGATGGAGGTGACGGTCGACTGCGGCGAGACACCTTCGGGCATCGTGACGGTCCAACAACTCGACGCATGGTTCTTCGGCGGAGGACTCGTCCGAGGCTGGGAAGCCAGAAGCATGGGCCAGGAGTACCCCATCCCGATCTATGATACGGAGACTTTCGATGACCCCAACCTGTGGGAGCCCGCCGCCAACGTGCCGTCGCCCATTTACCTGGAGGGCCTACGCCCGAGCGTCTACCCCAACTTCACCATAGTGGGAGCGTGGTATGACCCCGATCCAAACGGGGAGGCCAGTCGCGTCTACTATAGCGATCCGTGGCTCTATATCGAAGTCGATGCGCCCAACTGCACGAACGGCCAGCCTGATCCGGACGTCGATTTGTTCATCTCCGGGAATGGCACATTCACGTTGCATATCGACGATTACGACGACGGCGAGACACTGACGGCCAGTGGAGAAGACCTTGATGACAGCAATTCATGCGGGTGCCCTGACATGTGTCCTCCGGATGGGATGGATCTCAGCGCCACTCAATGGGCTGACATGCAGGGGCATCTTCATGTCGAACCGGTGGTGGGGGCGACGACGTACGTGTACTCAAAGGACGAAGCCATAGGGCAGCACACTGTGAAGGCGATCTTCCATGACAGTGCAGTTCAACCGTGCTGTGATGACGACGAAGGCGACAGTTGGCATAAGACTGTAACCTTCCAAACCTTCAAGGTTGGGGCTAAGGTCACTATCGACCCTTCTCGGGTTGGTCACCCCTCCGCCGTGCTGTGGGAGAACGACACGCAGGACTCGGCACATGTCGCGGGCTATCTCGATCCTCTGACCATCGTAGCCGACACCTCTCCCGACTCCCAGACTGTCTCCCCCAAACAGCAGCTCCAGGTATCGGGAGCAGTCCACTATTCTGCGGGACTGAGTCTCTGCTTGACTCCGGTTGATAAGTT
>CAZKCX010000664.1:0-3981 GCA_964550865.1 uncultured Planctomycetales bacterium | reverse complement strand
CAAAGCAAGAACCGGGCCCAGCCGGCCTCGCCCAAACTGTCGAAGATGGGTTAGAGACAGTTGCGACGGTTGCCTGGTATGGTGAACGTCACCCGATGCCCTGAGAGAAGACTCTAACACATCTTGCTTGCCATACAGGAAATCACCCTATCGCGGGCAACCACCGTGAACGACCCGACCTTGCCGAAACAGAGATGGCCCCTGCGGAAGGACGCGAATCGTCTTCAACCCCATTGGAATCGGTATGAGCGTTGATGACGGCCTACAGCATCAAAGGAAGCAGAAGCCCCATGCCGTTGGGCGGGTGCGTTTCGATTTCGGTTGCACGAGCATTCCCTTGCAGATGCTGTACATGCCTTGCGCGAGGAGCAGCATTCGTGCTGCGCGGAGATTAAGCGGGAGAGATCAATCTCGCGGCTTGGACAGTCCGCATCATACACGGCATCCCTGCGGCGATCCGTTTGATGCACCCGCCTGAGCGCTCGAGCCCACAGGAAGCGCGATGCTTGATTTTGCACCGACCTTGGACTAGTCTTTCTGGCTTGTCCGACGCACTACAAACCAACATCATAAGGGAGAGCACCCCATGTCTGAGGAGCTCCAGCAAAAGATTGTCGACTTCATCAAGGGAAAGACCGAGAAGGGCAAAGGCCTCAATTCGATGCGCGACATCGCCAAGTCCATGAAGGATGTAGCCAAGAAGGACGTGCGTGAGGCCGTCTCGGCGCTGATCGACTCCGGTAAGCTCAAGTACTGGTCGAGCGGCAGCACGACCTACGTGACCATGCCCGATTTCGAGCCCGGCAGCGGCGAGACCGAAGAGTAGCCGGTCGCGCGTTCGCCGTACCTCCTCGCTACCAAGCACGGTACGCGGTCGCCGCCTCGTGAGGTGGAGGCTGGCTATGCGCCAAGGCAGCGTCGCCGTTCCAACCGTTCCGAATCGAAGAGGGCTACTCGAAGACCGCCCGAAGCACCTTACAGCGCGTGCAGCACTCGAGTTTCGCGCGCCAGTCGGTTTGCTTCTTTCCCCCACACATCGTGGAGCCGAACATCCAGCAGAGGTCCCCGCGCTTGACCTTCCAGACGACGCACTGCTCCCGGCGTTCCTTCGGGCAGTCAGTCATCCGCCAGCATTCGATCTTCTCGCCCTTCTCCGCGAGCTTGAAGCAACCCAGGTAGAGCAGGGCCAATCGCTCCACGTTCACGGGCGTCTGGCGCCATCGCTGCTCGTAGCTCTCGATCGTCTTCTTGCTGACGCCAAGAAACTCGGCCATCTCGCGTTGCGTCAACCCGAGGGATTCCCGCACGACCCGGCAGAGAAACCGAGTGCCCGGCTGGAGATCGACGTGCGTCTTGGCGGACTTGGACCGCTTGCTGGGGCGCCCTTTCTTGGCAGAGGTCTTCAAGCGATCGGAGACGTTCTTCTTGCCACGTCCGCCGGCCGATCGCAGCACTACGCGTTTCTTGGCCACCGCTCCCCCCTTCCCTTCCGGCAGGTTGGAGTCACTGTCGAATCGAGATCCCCCGGATCGCTGCGTCTCAGAGGACGGCCTGGAGCTTCTCTACCAGCATGGCGATCTGTTCCTCCTCGGCTCGCTTGGGCTTGGCCTTCTCGATGCCGAGGTCGGTGACACAGACATAGCGGTAGTCGTCGATGCCGGCCTTCTCCATCACGATTTTGCCGCAGTTCTTCTCGCAACCGTCGACCAGGAGGACGACGTCGGATGCGCAAGTCTTGTCGATGAACTCGTCGATCTGGCCACCGAGGCCGTTCAGGCAGTACATCTCGCCCTTTCCATCGAACATGAGACGGCGGCAGGCCTCATCGGCGACCTCGCCCACGTTCGCCGCGCCGGAGCAGCTGAAGATCAGGACCTTCTTGCCTGCGGATTCGTCGCTCATCGCACTGCCTCCCTTCGGTTGGCCTGAAATCAAAGAACAGATCCCGCGGTCGCGTCACGTCGTTCCGTGCGTTCGGCCGATCCGGACAGGTCTTCCGTACGCGTCAAAGGCGAACCTTTCCGCCCCCACCGTTTCGATCCGAGCAGCGCGGTGATGCGAAGCCTCTCGGAGCCGGCGCCCCATCGCTTTCGCCCCGGGGAAGGGAATGCGGAAGGTCACCGTACTGCTTAGACCATCGCGCGGACAAGGTTGTCGATGACGCCCGTGACCGTAACCGGCACCTTGTGGTACTCGAGCATCACGGGTAGGCCTGCCTTGCAGATCGCGCACGGCGTGGCCATATACTCCACGCCGTGCTTCTTGTGGACGTACATGCACGCGTCGGCTCGAGGCTTTCCGCCCGCGTAGCGGATGGGCATGATCTCGTCCGTGAGCAAGCCGCCGCCGCTGCCACAACAGAACGTGTACTCCTTGATCGTATTCGGCGGCATCTCGAAGAAGCGGTTATGGCAGTAGTTCATGATGATGCGCGGCTCTTCGGTCAGCTGGCCGGCTCGGGCCGGGTTGCACGGATCATGATAGGTGATGATGCGATCGTCGTTGAGGCTCTTGTCCACTTTGAAGGCCTTGAGCCGCTTCTGGTTGTCCTCGAGCAGCCATTGGAACAAGTGGATCGGATACTGATAGTCCGGATGGAGGAAGTCCATCGGCCCGCTGAGCGTGTTCGTATAGATTCCGCCTCGCCACGCGTGGCCGCACTCGCCCCACATCAGGATCTTCACCTTGAGATCGCGGGCGGCCTGCATCATGCGCTGGTTGACCTTCTTCATGTTCCAGTAGTCCAGGAACAAACCGAAGTTGCCGCCCTCGCTGGCGTAGGTGCTTGTGGTCCAACTGACGCCGAGGTGCTTGAAGATTCTGCCGTAGGCCTCCATCGTCTGGTCGTTGGCAAAGTTGTCGGCCGAGGGCGGGACGAGCAGCACTTCCGCGCCGACCTCGTCGACCGGATAGCGGACCTTCTCGCCCTTGTAGTCGGTCACGTCGTCCTCGAAGAACTCGCAGTTGTCCTTCCAGGCCGGACCGGGAATGCCGAGGTTGTTGCCCGTCTCGTAAACCTTCGCAACGACCTCCGTGACGTACTTCGTGCCGACACCAATGTGCGCCATGATCTCTCGCGCGGCCATCGTAATCTCGGCCGTGTCGATGCCGTAGGGGCAGAAGACGCTGCATCGCCGGCACTCGCTGCACTGATAGAAGTACGTCTTCCACTTCTCGAGCATCTCCTCGTCGAAGTCGGCGGCGTCGGCCTTCTCGCCGAGCAGCTTGCCCGCAAGCGTGAAGTACCGACGGTAGACCTTTCGCAGCAGCTCGGCGCGGGCGACGGGCATGTTGTTCGGATCGCCCGAACCGATGTAGTAATGACATTTGTCCGCGCATGCCCCACAACGAACGCACGTGTCCATGAACACGCGTAGCGCCCGGTACTTATCGAGCAGCTCCGCGAACTTCTCGATGGCCTTCTCTTGCCAGTTCTCCACCAACTCCGTGGGGTGGTTGATGGCGGCCATGTCCTTCTTGGTGGCCTTGTTGTGGGCAATGTCGGCCGACGCGTTCTCGGTTAGCTCTGCCACAGGGATCTTGTATGCCATTCCCGGGTTCTCCTACGGCTCACGCCTCCTGCCGGGCCCGCAACGGCGCCGCCCGGCGGGGTCTCCTACTATTCTACCCCTTATCCCGACAGAAGTTCGAACGTCCAACCGAATCCTACATAATCCTATCGGGGCCGTTGGGTTCCGTCCCCATTGACCCCGAGCGGAAAGGCCCCTTGGCCTTGGATTGTCCTCAGTCACTCCGCCCCATTCCCATCGGCATCCCCAGGTCGGACACGCCGGCATTACGCCGCCGCCTCCCCCTCCGTCGCTGGGGCCGGCTGATCGGCGGCCGCAGCCGACGACGGCTGCTCCGCATCCGCCGCCATCTCATATCGGCCGATCTGCTTGGCGTGCGTAATCGCCAGGAAGCGATAGGCCAGGTGCGCGAACTTGGAGTAGGGCAAGTACGCGATCAGGAACCAGACGA
>CAZKCX010000663.1:0-4014 GCA_964550865.1 uncultured Planctomycetales bacterium | reverse complement strand
AAGAAGGTCGACGATGGCGCGGTGTGGGTTCGCGGCGAGCGCGGACCGCTTCGCGGCGCGGGAAGCTGGCGATCGCTCTACGCCGGCGCACACAACATGGCCTGCAGCGACGATCATCTCGTCGGTCCGCCCTTCAGCGTGTTGTGGTACGGCGAGCCGGGACCGGCCACCATGGTCGAGCGCCACGCCCGCGCGCAATCTCCCCTGGCGATCAACGGACGCCTGTTCATCCAAGGCGAGGAGATCGTCACCGGCGTCGACGCCTACAACGGGACGATCCTTTGGAAGCGACGGATCCCCGGCGCGGTCCGCGTCCGCGTCGACGTGGACGGCGGGAACATGGCCGTCACCGAAGACGCCCTCTACGTGGCGGCGGAGGACAAGTGCTATCGGCTCGATCCCGCGACCGGCCACATCATCACGGTCTACACGTTGCCGCCGTCGCCGGACGGCTCGACGCGGCGATGGGGCTACATCGGCTGTGTGGACGGCACGATCGTCGGCTCGGCCGCCATGCCGACAAAGATGGACTACGCCGAGATCTGGGACGCGCTCGTCACGGAGGACGGCCAATGGTGCGAGACCTGTGATGTCCTGCCGCGCTATGCCAGCCATCTCCGGCAGATGCGCAGCATCTACCCCGTGCCGAACGAGCTCGCCCGGGCCAAGATGCAGCGCGACGGCACGCACTGGCGGCCGATCGCCAACTTCCCATCCTGGGGCAGCGAGCGCTCCCCCGACCATCGACTGACCCCGAACGTCATGAGCAGCGACGCCGTCTTCGCGATCGACGCCGCGAGCGGACGGCGCAAATGGATCCACCGTGGCAAGCAGATTCCGCAGATCACGGTGACCGTCGCCGACGGCACGGTCTTCCTCGCTGAGTGCGCCCTCTCCGACGCCCAGAAGGCCGAGGCCCGCAAGGCCGAGGAGGAGGCCGTCCGACGAGGCGCCTATCGCGTCGGCGAGGAGGTCACGCTCGCCAAGGGCTACGACGACGTCCGGCTCCTCCACGCCCTGGACCTATCCACCGGCGAGCCGATGTGGACCAAGCCCCTGGTCGTCACCGGATGCGGCGGCGACAAGATGGGCATGGCCTATCACGACGGATTGCTCTTCTGCCTCGGGCACTTCAGCAACCACGATCGCGGCCTGTTCGCAGAGAACAGGCTGCGGTGGCGACGCATCACGGCCGTTGACGCCAAGACGGGGCAGCTTACCTGGTCGCGGCCGCTCAACTATCTGCGTCGTCCGGTTGTCCTGGACGATCAGATCATCATCGAGCCGCGGGCGTGCGACCTCCGCACCGGCGAGATCAAGACGCGTAAACACCCCATCACCGGCATGACGGTCCCCTGGGAGTTCCTCCGACCCGGTCACAGCTGCGGCATCACGTCGGCCTCGCCCTCGGCGATCTACTACCGGTCGTATACGAGCGCGATCGTCGACCTGGAGACCGACACGGGCATGGCCCTCTTCGGGGCGATCCGTCCGGGGTGCTGGCTGAATCTGATATCGGCGAACGGCCTGTTGACCATGCCGGAGGCCAGCGCGGGCTGCACGTGTTCGTTCCCGATTCGATGCTCGGTGGCCTTGAATCCGCGCGAGAAGGACAACGTGTGGCGGGGCTGGAGCATCCTGATCACGCACGGCCCCGAGACGCCCGTGCGTCACCTGGCCGTCAACTTCGGCGCACCCGGCGATCGACGCGCGGAGGACGGCACGACGTGGTTGGCCTACCCGCGCCCCCCGAACAGCTACACGAAGGCCGTCCGCCTGCCGTTCGACGATACGGTGCTCGACGGCATGCCGCCGCACTGCAACGACTATCGCGGCGTCCACATCGCCGGAACGGACAAGCCGTGGCTCTTCACCTCGGGGCACCTCGGCATGACGTCGTGCTCGCTACCGCTCATCGACGAGGTGTTCTGGGACGGGCCGGGGCAGTTCAAGGTCCGCCTTGGCTTCGCCGCGCCCGAGGGCGATCGGCCGGGCCGGCGCGTCTTCGACGTCAAGATCCAAGATGAAACCGTGTTGAAGGACTTCGACATCGTCGCCGAGGCCGGCGGGTGCCGGCGCGCGATCCACCGGGAGTTCACCATCCGGGGTGTGCTCGATCGACTCCGGATCGCCCTCGTGCCGAAGGTGGAGAAGCCCACACCGGAGCAGGCGCCTTTGATTGCCTGCCTCCAGGTGATCCGAGAGGACACGCCCCCGGGTGCCCCGGATCCATCACCGAAGAATGTTGGTGGCGACCAGGCCAAGAAGCTCATCGCCGAGGCCGAGAAGAAGCTCGCCGCCAAGCAATCGGACGAGGCACTCGAGCTCTACCACGCCGTCTTCGACGGCAACGAGGGCTTCGCGGTTCGTCGGGCCGCCCTGGAAGGCATGGCCAAGATCGGCAGCCTACGATCGATCCTCCGCGTGGCCACGTACTGCCGCAAGGCGAACCCCGTGATCCACGACTATCAGCCCGTGCCGTCGGATCTCCGCGCCGCGGCGCTCCGCGGGCTTGCGGCGATCGCGTGCAATCTCGCCGGCGACGAAAAGGACCGGGCGCTCGGCATGCTGCGCTATGCATGGGCGAGGGCCGGGGCCGATCTCGAAACGCGTGAGCGAATCGCTGCCGCGCTCGAAGACCAGGGCGTATCCGTCGACGGCAAGCCACACGCGCAGGGCTACGTCACGCGCTGGCGACTGCTGGGTCCGGTGCCGATGGACGCCAAGAAGAACCCGCTGACCAAGCCCCTCATCGGCGAGCCGCGGATCGACCCCGACCGCGACGCGAGAGTCGGCGGGAAGACGCTGGCGTGGCGGCCGCTGACGACCGATTCATCGAAGGTCGTGCTCGATCGCATCTTCCCCGACGCCACCAACAAGGCCGTCTATGCCCTGGCTCGGGTCACGCTGGATCGAGCCCAGGACCTGCTCGTCAAGGTCGGCAGCGACGACGGCTTCGTCTGTTGGGTCAACGGGGAGCGCGTCGGTGAGTTTCTCGACGGCCGCCCCTACAAGGCCGACGCCGACGTCTGTAGAGTCAGGGTCCGAAAGGGCACCAACACGATCCTCATCAAGGTCGGCAACATCGTCCCCAAACGCGGCGAGACAAACGACTGGCTCTTCAGCGTCCGCCTGACGGATCCCGCGGGCAGACCCGTCGCCTTCGAGCAGGAGTCGTAGGCAGGCGAGGGTGCTTGTGATGTGATGGACGACCTCGCGCAGCGCCGGGGCGGCGGACCCACGCACGGGTTCCACCGCCCCTGGCGACTTCACAGCCCTCGCTACGAAAAGGTCACTCGACTTCGTCGACGGGCGGCTCCTCCCCCGTTCCATTCCAGAAGCCGAACATGGGTCCGCCGCGGAAGATCGGACAGCGTGACCACCGGCCGAACGCCCTACCGAGGACCTCGCCGTCGACATCGAGGTAGTGGCCCCGGAAGACCCCCAGCTTGTGATGGCTTCGCCCGTAGACGCCGCGGGCATACGCACGGAACGTGCCGTCGAGGTTCAGGATCTTTCCGTACCACACGCCGTGGATCCGTCCCGTGCAGGACGTGGCATCGTCCGTCGCTTCGGTGCCGGCGGAATCCTCATCCGAGAGGGGCGGAAGCGGCCGATAGTGGCCGATCATCACGCCCACGACCGTGCCCCGATTCCAGATTGCAGCCGGGAAAGGGAACGCGCATACTCTCTCATCTAATCGGCAGGCCCGTAGGATGAGTCGTCCGGCGCGGCGCGGCCCCGGACGGGCCAAAGGGGGCATCGGGAGACCCCTCGATCGAGCTTGAGTCCAGCGCGGGAAGTGAGACGACAAACGGAATGAGCGACGAACCGATTCGAATCGGCGTAGTGGGATGCGGCGGCTTCGGGTTGTACGCCCTCCAGCACTTCACCCAATTGCCCGACGTGAAGCTGGTCGGCATGTCCGGCACGCATCGCGAGGCGGCCTACGCGACGGCCCAACGCTTCGGCATCCCGGACATCGTCGACGTGGAGGAGATGGTCCGGCGGGAC
>CAZKCX010000662.1:0-4031 GCA_964550865.1 uncultured Planctomycetales bacterium | reverse complement strand
TGCCGACCTGCGCCGCCGCCTGTCCGCCCGCCTCGACGGCCGCCTTCACTGCCGCGACGTCGCCCTTGATCATGATCGTCACATAGGCGGCGCCGATCTTCTCCTTACCGACCAGCGTCACGTCGGCGGCCTTCAGCGCGGCGTCGGCCGCCTCGATCACGCCCGTCAACCCCTGCGTCTCGATCAACCCCAATGCGAATTCGGGCTCGCTTGCCATGTTCTTGATTCCTTCTGAAGCCGGTCCGGCATTCGCGTCGTCCGGCCGTCTGGTGGTCTTCGCCCCTTCCCGATGCCCTGAAGCCTCCACGGTTCGCTGGGTCGGGTCTCCGTGACGCTCGGCCTCCGTCTCGCCGGGCAGCATGTGGTCGCCGCCCTGGATGAGGGCGATGTACTCCTGCTGGGAGTGGATCAATCCGTCCGCCTGATCGGCGTATCGCGGCAGGACGGTATCGCCGACGTGTGCGTGCAGCTTCTCGGCGACGGTGCGTCCCGCCGCGATGGCGGCCTCGACGTCCCCCACGGACCCGACCACCTTGAGCAGCATCCCGCCGAGGTGGTTCAGCTCCATGCCGGTGCAGCGAACGTCCGACGCCTTGACGACCGCATCGGCCGCGACGAAGGCCGGTCCGAGCCCCATCACCTCCAGCACGCCGACGCAGGCCCTCATACCGCACCCTGCTGCCGAAGCCGATCGAGCACCGTCCCCACGATCTGCTCGATCTCATTGCGATCGACCTCGAGTGGTGCGGTCTGGCCTGCTGTAATGCTCGTCGGGCACCCGCCCGGGGGCTGCTCGACCACACCGTGCTCGCTGAGCAGGCACTGCAGATGCGTGCGAAGGCCCTGCCGATCGCATCGCTGCGAGGACGAGAGCGGCATGCGGCCGCGACCCATCTGGAAGCCGCGAATCTCCAACCCCGCGCGGCAGCCGTCTGGGAAGTCGGTGCCGAAGATGAGCGACTTGATGAGCTGGAGCACCTTGTATTGGATCTGGACGGCCTCGGCGAGCTGGCCTTGCCGCGTGAGGTGGAACATCCGCATGATGACCTCCGGCACGATGCCGCTCGTGGCGATCGTGCCGCCGTCGGCGCCCATGACCAGCGCGGGGACGAGCATCTCCTCGCAGCCGAGGAGGAAGACGAAGTCCGGCCGCAGCGGCGCGATCTCGTTGATCATGTTGAGGAAGAACGGCAGGTCGCGGCTGGAGTCCTTGATTCCGATCACCCGCTCGCGCTCCGACAGCCGCCGGATACAGTCGATGGTGATCGGGTTGGCGAACTGCGGGATGTTGTACAGCGTGATGTCGACGGGGGTATTCCGGGCAATCTCGTCGAAGTACGCGAAGACGCTCTCCTCGCTCACCTTGTAGTAGAACGGCGCGACGATAGCCACGGCGGTCACGCCGAGGCGGGCGTAGTACTCACAGGCCTCGAGCGTCGTGCGGATGTTGGCCTCGGCCGCGCCGGCCAGGATCTGCACGCGACCGCCGGCCTGCTCGGTCATGATGCGGACGATCTCCTTCCGCTCGTCGAAGCGGAACCGCGTGAACTCGCCCGTGCTCCCGTTGGGGTACAACCCGCTGATGCCGCTGGCGATGAGCCATTCGGTGTAGCGACGCAGCTCCGGCTCGTTGATGCGGTCGTTCTCGTCGAGCGGGACCATGTTCGGCGTGAAGATCCCGCCGAGTCTCTTCTGCCCGGCTTCGGCCATCGGTTCGTGCTCCTGCGCTGCGGATGGACGTCGGCCCGCCGACCGCTCGGGCCGGCTCGTAAGGCGTTATCGTATCGCCAGCGACAGGGAGGCATCAATGCGCCGGGAGCGAATAGCGAGGCGACAGGCGATCCTTGCCCCGTCGCACGTCCCGTATGCCGCTGCTATGTCAGCAGTGCATGTGTTGCCACGCTTCCCGAGAACACTGCTCACAGAGCAGTGGCACACGCCACGGGTCTCTTGACGCAGCCGCATCTACACCGCATCGTGGAAGAAGCTGAACAACACGTCGGCCACGACGGCCTGGCCGGCGACGTTGGGGTGCACGCCGTCGGGCACGAGGTCGTGCCAGCCTTCGACCTGCTGGAACGCACGGAAGACGTCGACGACCGGAACGTTCTCCGCCTTGCCGACCTTGTGGATGATCCGGCTGTACTTCTCGACCAGACTGTTCAGCCCGTGCTCGCGGTAGTACGGCAGGTTCCGCAGGCCGTAGTGCTTGGTCATTGGCACGGGCGTGACGAGCACGCTCTTGGCCTTGACCGTCCGGTTGCGACCGACGATCTCGACGAAGTTGTTCTCGAACTGCTCCGGCACGACGCGAGGGAACTCGGCCGGCGGCCCCCAGGGGCGGAAGAATCCCGCGTCGTTCACGCCAAACATGACCGTCACCCAATTCGGCTCGTGGCGGAGGACGTCGCGCTCCATGCGATGCAGCGCCAGCGAGGTGATGTCACTGTCCACACCAGCGTTCAGGACGGTGACGTCCTTCCCGGCCTCCTTGCGGAGCCTGCGCTGAAGGACCTTGCGATAGGTGGTAGCCTCGGTGACGCCCTCACCGGCCAGACCCTTGGTGATGGAATCGCCGAAGGCAACGATCGTGAAGGATGGTGCGTTCTTGGACATGGTCGTTATGATGCCGTCCCAGACGATGGGTGGCAAGGACGAATGGTGCGCCGGTCCTGGCGACCGGCTCGCTTCGAGTTTCTAACCCACACAAGATGACCACGACGAAGAGACCATGACAGCACACAGAAGACGACGCACATCCCCCTCCGACAAGGATGTCAGTGCCGCCCCCTCCACGCGCTTCTACGGCAGCAAGCAGAAGCTGCTCGACTGGATCTGGTCGCACCTGCGGCGGCTCGAGTTCCACACCGCCTTGGACGTCTTCAGCGGCAGCGCCTGCGTCGGGCACCGCCTCAAGCGGGAAGGCAAGGCCATCACGTGCAACGACATCCTCAGCAGCAACTACCTCACCGCGCTCGGTCTGGTCGAGAACGACCAGGTCCGCCTCTCGCCGAACACCGTCGAGCGCCTGCTTCGCCGCGATGGTCGGCGCACCTACGACGACTTCATCGCGCGGACATTCGAGGGCATCTACTTCCTGCCCGAGGAGAACCGCTGGCTGGACCTCGTCGCGCAGAACATCGCCGCGATGCAGAACCGTTTTGAGCAAGCGCTGGCCTATCGCGCGCTCTTCCAGGCGGCTGTCGTCAAGCGGCCGTACAACCTTTTCCACCGGAAGAACCTCTACATGCGCACGGCCGCGGTGCGACGGAGCTTCGGCAACAAGACCACGTGGGATCGTCCTTTCGAGGATCACTTCCGCGCCTTCGCGGAGGAGGGCAACCGGGCCGTCGTGGCCAGCGGGGCGGCCTGCAAGGCATGCAACCAGGACGTTCTCGCGGTCGAGGGCAACTTCGACCTGGTCTACATCGATCCGCCGTACATCAACGGCAACGGCGTGGGCGTCGACTACCTTGGCTACTACCACTTCCTCGAGGGCCTGTGCGACTACGCGCGGTGGCCCGAGCGGGTGGATCGGGCGTCGAAGCATCGCAGATTCCTGCGCCAACCCTCCCCCTGGACAAACCATCGCCAAGTCCACGAGGCCCTGGCGCAGCTCTTCGAGCGCTTCGCCGACAGCATCCTGGTCATGTCCTATCGGAGTGACGGCGTGCCGAGCCGCGCCGAACTCGTTCGCCTGATGAGGCGCTTCAAGCCGCACGTTCGCGTCTACACACCGCCGCGGCGATACCAATACGTCCTCTCGACGAACCGAAAGGGAACGGAACTGTTGCTCGTCGGGGAGGGGTAGCCTTGTCTTCACCCCCGTTTCGCCAAAGGCGGCCCTAGCAGTGCTGAGAAGACGGGGGGCCGGGGACCGCGGCTTCTGGGGCGTGGGAACGGCGACAGCGCCAGGGATTCAGGACCCAGGGTCAGGAAGACGGCAAGCGGGTGGCCCACCTCTCCAATCGGGTGGCCTACCTCTTCAGAGGTGGGGGACGCGAATCATTGCCTCGAAGAACCGCGCTTCA
>CAZKCX010000661.1:1004-4040 GCA_964550865.1 uncultured Planctomycetales bacterium | reverse complement strand
GTACGATCCGATGACGGAAACGACATGCCTGCACTTTGTGGAGCCGCTGACGGGCGTTGACTGTGTCGATAACGTCATCACCGGCACAGTGGAGCTCACGCCGACGAATCAAGTCACAGTCAGCTTCGTCACCCAGGTCGGCGTGCCGGGCACCGTCGGCTGGACGATGGGCGTGAGCAATCGGGCCTGCGTCTACCCGGTCGGCGGAACTGTCGAAGGGGATTGCATCTGGTCGAACGAGGTGACGAACGGAGCGTTCCGGCCTTACAACATCTTCCTACCGCTGGTATTGCGACAATAGCAACGTAACGCAAAGGGCGCTGTGCTTGGATAGCGCAGCGCCCTTTGCGCCCACCCTCTTGCAGGTCAGAGAGCAAGAACAAACTTTGGATGTTGCACTGGTGGAGGCATTGACATCCCTCGCATCCGCCTCTCAACCGCAATACGGACACGAGATCGCTCGCCTGGACGCACGATCAATGTCCGCCGGACGCACGATCAATGTCCGTCGGACGCACGATCAATGTCCGCGTAGTCCAGATCCGACGCCGGGCCATCAAGCACGATCTACCCCCGCGCACGCGCACACGCGGACTCTACTTCACAGCCCCGCTTTCCATCTCGTAGCATCGCATCATCGCCCCCCCGCCAGAACAACTCGCACCGCTCGCCCGAGGGGCCGCCTGCCTGTCCGCGGGACGCAGGCAGGTCGAGGCGATTCTTGCGCGACCAGACCTCCATCACGTTCGCTCGCTCATTCTCATTATCGACACCGCCATTGCCATTATCATAGTACCCCTCGCGGTACAGCATCAGGACGACGTCGGCGTGCTCCTCCAACTGCCCGCTTTCCCGCAGGTCGGACAGCATCGGGCGCTTGTCCGGGCGGGCGTCGACGCCGCGATTGAGCTGGTGAATGGATAGAATCGGCGTGTCCAGGGCGTTGGCCGCCAGCAGCAACCCGCGCGCAATGCCGCCGACGCCAATGACGAGGGCCAATACTAACAGGCATACGTAGGACGTTCTTTTGGGGTTCATTTGCGAGTCTCCTTTCCTCTGTACTTGACGTGACCGAGAATGCATTCATTTCATCCATTCCTCAGGATCACCGGCAGGTAAATGTACATCTCCGTGCTGACGACAACCGTCTCGATTTCCGTGGCTCGGGCGTCGTACAGCACGTATCCCACTGCGGTGTAGGCCCCCTCCGCCGCCCCGCTCGTATCCCAGGTATCATCGAAGGAGACGGAGTGACCCACGTCCAGATCGGCGACGTCGTGGCTGAACGTCGCGACGATCTCGCCGGCGTCATCCTGTACCTGGATGTTGGCAGTGCCCGTGAGAGGCACAGTGCCGGTGTTGCTGAAGACCAGGGAAACGCTGATCGCCTCCCCCACGTCAAAGTGCGTCGGCGTGGCCGTGAAAGCGGCGATCTCCCCGGCGTACACGCCCACCCGGAATTGTTCCACTTTCCGGTCGAGCAGGTCGCCGGCCCCGTCCCGCGCCTCCGCTTCGACGGCGTAATAGCCCGAATCGAAACCGGCGCTGTCCCACTGGAGGGCGTAGGACGCGGTTCCCGTCAACCCGTGTAACGATTGGAGCAGCAGGCCATCCACCACGTCGCCCGCCTGGGTCTTGACGACGGCGCTGACGATGACGTCCTGGGCGTCGCCCGCGTTTTCGAGCGCCAGGTCAACCAGCGCCTCGTCCCCCTGAGCGTAGGCGTTCTCGTCGGTGGAGAGGGACGTGATCTGCACGGTCGAGGAGACGGCCTGGACGGTGAAGCTATAGTTGCGGTAGAATTGGACGTTGGTGGTCGATGCGTTGTAGTAGAAGGGGTACATCTTGATCACAAGTGTGGAGGAGCCGTCCGGGTGCTCTCGCACGGACCAATCGAAGACCTGATCAAGCGCGGGCCACCACGTCTCTCCGTCCGCGCCCGGAGATGCGGGCGAAGCGGTTACCATCGAGTCGGTGGCCACGCTCGTCACGGTGAGGGAGAGGCCCGTCGCCGTCGTCAGGCCGGCGCGGGCCGTCAGCAGGACGTCCTGCACGCGGTAGCCCGGCGCGTACGCGATCTCCTCGTAAAAGACCGGCACGATGGGCTTTCCTTCTTCCAGCAGCGCGCCGCCCGCCTCGCCGGGGATGCGCGCCAGATGCCCGCCGGCGAGGGTGCTCGTCACCTCGTAAGCGGGCACGACGACGCTCACCGAGGTGATCGGTTCCGCCGCCGCGAGCTTTGCATTAACCTCTGCCAACGAGGCCAGCTCGGCGACGGTGGGGAGCGCGCCGTACTTGGGGTCGCCGTACAGGTTGTACTCGGCGGCCCAGTACCAACCGTCCCGCCCGTCGAGGTGGCGCTTCAACGCCTTGAACGACTGACCGATCGATTCCGAACGGTCTGCCCAGCGATTGAAGAACCACTCGGACGCCTCGTTGTTTTGGGAGCGGTTGGAATTCTCGGTCGCCCCGATGTAGACCGCGGCCTCGTTTTGCAGGAACGCCTCGGCGATCCCGATGGCCCCCAGATCCTCGTAGCGCCCGGCCTGGCAGCAGCAGGCAAAGACGAACGGCTTACGCTCCCCAAAGTCCAACGGGAAGTGAACGGTGTCGATCACCGTCGTGCCGTCGCCCCAGCCGAACGCGCCGCAGTGGTTGCGGTAGTAGATCAGGTCGCGGCCCAGGGTGGGAATGTTGGAGGTGAAGACCCAGGTGACGTCCAGCCCCTCGGTGTCCTCGACGTAGCGCTGTTTCTTCGTCGTCACGGAACCGGAGGCGAATGGGCTGCCAAAAGTTCTCAGCAGCCGCGATACCGCGTCCGCGTTCGCCTCGAACGAGCTGACGCCATCGCCGCGCCCGCTCACCACCAGGGCCCGCGACTTGGTGAAGTGATAATTCGGCTCGCCTCGGTGGACGTTGATGCTGGTCTGGAGCGGCGTCGTCAGCTCCTGGGCGTCGTTCCCCACCACGCGCCCCACGATCAGCTCGGGATCGACCCAATCGCCGCTGGTGTTGCCGTAGGGCAGGTCGGTGTAG
>CAZKCX010000661.1:0-994 GCA_964550865.1 uncultured Planctomycetales bacterium | reverse complement strand
CCGTTCCCCGTCGGCTGCCGTGATCCGAGTTCCAGGAGCCGACGATCTCGGCCTCACCCACCACCAGCAGGTAGCCGTTGGAGAGAAAGTGGTCGTCGACGCTGTCGCTACCCCGCATGCCGCCGCCCCAGGCCACGATCTGGCTCTTGATCTCGCTCGCCCGCCAGACGGAGACGTAGCCGAGCAGGCCGGATTTGAGCTGCGCCAGTTCGGCCATCGTGGAAAGCAGCGCGTCTACGTCGCCGCGGCGTCCCGCGTTGTTGCGGTACAGGTTGCGCGGGTGCGTCACGAGCAGATAGTCGGCCACGGCTTTGGCTTGCCCTACCTCTGCTTCCAGCGGCTCGGGCCGATCAAAGCGCCAGCGGCAGAAGCCCCCCTGGTCCCAGATCTTGACCTCGTCGCGCACGCCGGCCCCGTACGCGAACGTGTCCGAATCGGCGTACAGGATCGGCACAGCCAGGTATTCCACGTCCAGGCTCTCGCCCGGTCCCAGCGTGATCGCGTCGTCGGGGCCGTCGAAGATGTCAATTTCGACGTCGCAGTGTTTGGTCTCGACCCAGTACTCCGGCTCGACCGTATAGGTGGTTGTGCTGGTCGCGATGGCCTGGAGGCCGCTGACGTTATCGCGGATGTGGCTGACACCGGCGCTGGCGCTGCCCTCGTTCTCCAGCGTCAGGCGCACGCGGAAGTAGTTGCCCTCGCGGGTGACGCTGCGCGTCAGGTCGAGACTGGGCGTGCCCGGCTCCACGGTCAGGGTGCGCACCGCGCCCACGCTGCCGCCAGCGACCGCATAGGCCCGCACCTCGATGTGATACGTTCCCGCGCCCAGGCCGCTCACGTCCCAACTGTATTCGTGGTCCAGATCATTGTCATGCGAGGGATACGAGGTGTGCACCACCACGTCATCCACCTCGAACTCGACCCGCTCGACGGCGTGCTCCACGTCGCCACAGTGCATGTCCCCGGTGAGAGGCACCCACGAGCAGCTCCACTC
>CAZKCX010000660.1:0-4042 GCA_964550865.1 uncultured Planctomycetales bacterium | reverse complement strand
TAAGACAAGTATACAACACTATTTACGATGCGCCAGAAAAAAATGTCGCACCCTATCGAATGGACTTGGGCATTTCCGCACAAACCGACCGTTGACAAATCGGTCGCGACTGAGGTAGTCTAAGTACTGTCCAAGAGGCTTCTTGGCGCGGAGCCTGGGCAAATTCCGTCTCATGTCAGGGATGATGCCGCTACGCTCAGGAGCAGTCCAGTCCAACAAAGGAGGCTCTACGGTGAAGATCAAGCTTGCGGTCCTATCGTTAGGTCTATTTGTCCTCACGGGATGCAACAAGGCAATCGTTGGCAAATGGACCCTGGACAAGAACTCGCCCGATCTCAAGACGGCCAAGACGATCATCAAGAGCGCCCGTTTTGATGATCAGGGCGTGTTCGAGGCCGACATCATGTCGACCACCAAGGACGGCACCAAAGGCACGGAACGGAAGACGGGCAAGTACCAGTTCAACGGCTTCCAGCTCAAGCTGGACACCAAAGAGGGCGACATGGTCTGGAACGCCATGTTGATCATGAACCGGACGCTCGAGCTTCGTCGGGACGGGGACAAGATCAAGCTGAAACGTGTCGAAGAGTAGGTCGACTGCGTCACAGGCGGTCGTCGCTTCTCTTCTGTCGCTCGTTTCTCTAAGCCGTACGCGGGCACACCCCGGGTGTGCCCTTTCTTTTTGCCTACCGGAGGGGGTGGACGGGGTGTCTCCCGTCCGGGGATCGCTCGGGCGCCCGCCGTTGTCCTGCCACGGTTTTCCGGCTATGTTCGGTTCCGGTTCTTGTGAGGCAGGCCAGTAGGAAGGGAGGGCCCGCGTGCGTGGCGAGGCGACCGACGGTGGCGAAGCCGAGAGGCTGCGTGACATCGCCACAACCGGCTCGACCGCGCGAGAGAGCTTCGAGGCCATCTACGTCGTCCACTGGGAACGGAGCTACTGCTGGCTCCTCCGCCGCACCCGGAGCGAGGCCGTCGCCGAAGACCTCGCCCAGGACGTTTGGACCAAGGTCTGGCGCCGGGCGGGCCAGTTTTCCGGCACCACCGACGCCGAGGCCCGCGCCTGGATCTACCGTATCGTGCGATCGACCTTCCTCGACTGGCTCAAGCGGGCCTCCCGTCCCGAGCCCGAACCTGATGCGGTGAAACCCGACGCGAGGCCCGACACCAAGCCGATCGTCGAGGAGTTCCTACTGCTCGTCCGCGAGTGGAGCATGGCGTGCATCGAGTCGTTTGATACCGAGCTCCAGCAGGAGGTCGTGCGGTTGTGGTGGCACACGCAATCGCCGAAGGAGGTGCGGAAGGTCCTTTCGGCAAAGGGCGTGCGGGCCATGCCCAACGTCTCCCGCCTGGTCGCTCGGTTCCGGGAATGCATTCAGAAGCACAGCCGCCGGGCCTACCCCGACGGCCCGCCGTTGGACCTCCTCGATCTATGATCGACCCGCGGACCGCCCCGCCGGGTCGCTCGAGACTCCCTTACGGCTGCATCGCTTGGGAAACCCGCTCGAGGGCTCTGCGGACATCCCGAGCGTCGGCCATCGTTGTGTGTTGCGTGATCGGCACCGCCAGCGCCCAAGCCTCGGACGAATGTGCGACCGGACAGCGTTCGGGATCATACGCGCCCCGCCGCAGGCCGACCGGGCGATAGGTCCGAAAGGCCTTGGGATCCTGATTGAGCTTCCGGAAGACCTCCCAGTCCGGCAGGTAGCGCTGCGGGCCGTGGCGGCAAGGGATGCCCTCGTCGCGCATGGCCTGGGCGAACTTCGCGGCGTGGCAGCGCGACACCGCGGTATCGATCGCGAACCCCCACCACCAGTAGCTCCCCGCGCTGCGCTTGGGCATCGCGAGCGGCTCGACGCCGGGCAGGTCCGTTGCGGCCTTGTCGAGCCATTCCCCGAGCTTCCGTCGTTGGGCGATCCAGCCGGGGAGCCGCTTGAGCTGCTCACGGGCAACGGCGGCGTTGAGATCGCTCATCCGCACGTTGATGGCCGGAAAGGCCGGCGTAGTCGGTGCGCCCCGAAACCGGGGATAGCACTTATCGCTGAAGAGCTCGGCCTGTCGATAGAGCGACCGACGGTTGGTCAACAGGAAGCCGCCCTCGCCGCACTTGGCGTGCTTGCTCTCGTTGAGGCTGAAGCAGCCCGCGTCACCGATCCCGCCGGCGTACCTCTTGCCGATCTTCAGCATGTGCGATTGGGCGCAGTCCTCGACGACGGGGATCTTGTGCCTGCGCGCCAGCCTCATGAGGGCCGTCATGTCCACCGCGTAGCCGGCGATATGGATGGGCATAATCGCTCGGGTCCGCGAGGTGATGCGCTCCTCGACGGATCGAACGTCCATCACCAGGCTCCGCGGCGCCACGTCGGCGAAGACGACCGTCGCGTTGAGCTGGAAGATCCCCAACACCGAGCCGTAGTCCGTCAGCGGCGAGACGATCACCTCGTCGCCGGGGCCGATGTCGAGCGCCGCGAGCGCGACGTGGAGCGCGGCCGAACCCGACGACAACGGCAGGGCATGCTTCGCGCCGTAGAGCGCGGACAGCTCTTCGCGCAGGGCCATGTTCTCCGCCCCGCGAGCCAAGGGGCGAGCAGGTCCGGACAGGACCCGAGCGGCCGCCCTCGCCTCGGGATGGAAATGAAACGGCCCCGTGGTCCAGGGCTTGGTACGAACCGGGCGATTTCGCTTGGGGCTTGTTGCCATCATCAGCCTCCGACGCAGGGGGAACGGGCGAGCCTTCCGTCGACGGCGTATATCCTACAAGGCGGCGATCCTCAAGCCAGTCGGGACCCTGCCGGTGGGTAGATTCCCCGGGCGTTCCGCGGATCGTCCGGCGTCATTGGTGTGTAAAGTGCTTGACGGCAATGGCCGACGCTGTATATTGAGATAGTGTTAGGCCGGGGTCGGGCTTGGTTGCGCCCCCCGGCGACAATACACGGACCAAGTCGTTGAGACCCGGCACAGCCCGTATGACGCTGACACTCGCATAACCCGCGAAGCGGCAGGCAAACCGTAAGGGTTGCCCCGTGTCATTGCGTCGAACGGAAGTCTGTGCTTTTTTTATGAGGTTATGCCCCAGATCACGTTGCCCGACAACACGGAGATGCAGGTCGAGGACGGCGCCACCGTAGGGGACGTGGCGGCCAAGATCGGCCCCGGTTTGGCCAAGGCCGCGGTGGCGGGACGGATCTCGTTCGCCAACGACGGGAGCCACGTCGTCGATTTGGACCACCCGATCACCCGGGACTGTCGGCTGAGCATCGTTACGCTCAAGAGCGAGGATCCCGACGCCCTGGACGTCTTGCGCCATAGCGCGGCCCACGTGATGGCAGAGGCGGTCCTCCGTCTTTGGCCGCAGGCCAAGCTCGTGTACGGCCCGACGGTGGAGGACGGCTTCTACTACGACATCGACCTCGACGAGCCGATCACGCCCGAGGAGTTCCCTGCGATCGAGAAGGAAATGCAGAAGATCGTGAAGGAGGACCTGCCGTTCACGCGGTACGACCTACCCCGCGAGGAGGCGATGGCCAAGCTGCGTGAGGAAGGGAACCGGTACAAGATCGACAACGCCGAGCGGGCGGAGGGCAATACGCTCAGCTTCTACATGACGGGTCAAGAGCGGGGTGAGGCTTTCGAAGATCTCTGCCGCGGACCGCATCTGCCGCGCACGGGCAAGATCCCCGCCTTCAAGATCACCAGCGTCGCGGGCGCCTATTTCCGCGGCGACGCCAACGAGAAGGTGGTCCAGCGGCTGTACGGGACGGCGTGGCCGAGCAAGCAGGAGCTCAAGCGCTACCTCCGTCGCCTCGAAGAGGCCAAGAAGCGCGACCACCGAATTGTGGGCAAGCAACTCGACCTCTATAGCATCCATGAGGACATCGGGCCGGGATTGGTCCACTGGCACCCGAAGGGTGCGTTCATCCGCCACCAGGTGGAGACCTTCTGGAGGCAGGAGCATCTGACGCGCGGTTACGATCTCGTCTATACGCCGCACGTCGCGAGTGAGCGGATCTACCAGAAGAGCGGGCATCTCGAGAAGTATGGGGAC
>CAZKCX010000659.1:0-4052 GCA_964550865.1 uncultured Planctomycetales bacterium | reverse complement strand
TCTGATAGCCGTTCTCCACCAGCCACGTGTTGATGTTCACGCTGTGGCGGTAGGTGTTGAACCCGTGGTCGCTGAGGACGATCAACGCGGTCTTCTCGCCGACCTTCTCCAGGAGCGCGCCGAGCTTGCCGTCCATGCGCTTGTAGACGTCCGGGATCACATGGGCGTACTTCTTGGCGTACTCGGGATTGTAGGCCGGGTGCTTCGGATCCCTCGCGGCCCAGAACATGTGCTGCTTTCGATCGGTGCTGTCATACACCAGCGCGAGCAGTCCCTTCTCGAACCGATTCAGCTCCAGCTCGAACATCTTGTCCCGCTCACCTTGGATGATCTTGCACATGCTCAGGAAGTGATCCGGACTGAAGACGCCCTCGCTGAGCGCCTTGACGTCCTCCGGCATGCCGAGCGTGAAGTACCGGCCAAGGCTCTCGGCCAGTTCGCCTGCATAACCGTCCGGATGGGTGATCGGGAACAGCGGGTCCTTCGGATCGACCTGGATCGGCGTGGCATACAGCTTGAAGTCGGGCTCGACGGCCATCAGCAAGAACCGGACGATCCCGTTGGCGCTGTTCAGCGCCCCGCCGAAGCTGACCGACGCCCAGTCGCTCCACTCCCCAGCGCCGATCGCTCCGAGGGCCTTTCCGTCAACCGAGAGCACGACCTCCTTGCCCTTCCGCGTGATCACGAGCGGTAGGGTCGTCTCCTCTCGGCTGCCGCTGAGGCTCTTGAGTCGCGGGCCGTAGAGCAACGTCTCGGCCTTATCGCCCTGGAAGGTGATCTCGACCATCTTGTTCGGCGTCTTGTCGGGGAAGAGCTTCTTGTTGGTCGTGTAGAACGAGTACCGTCCCATGCGGTCGAGGATGTCGGGCACGCCGAGACCGCTGAAGAACCTGCCCGTCACCTCGTCCGGCGGAAAGTTGTTCGGCCAACGAATAATGGAGACAGGCATCCCGGCCTTGGCGAGCGGCATCCAGAACCCCGGAATCGCGCGGGTCGGCAGGTACCGATTATGGCGACCCGCCGCCTGGGGGTTGGGCTTGTAGATCGCCAGCTCGGGGATGTACGTCTTCGGGTCGCGGTGGATGAAGTCGAAGATGCCATGCTTGCCGGGATTGCAGCCCGTGGCGATGCACGACCATGCGACCGGGCTCTGCGGAGGATTGCTCGACTGAAGCCTTGCGAAGCTGCCCGTCTTGCGGAGCTTCGAGAAGCTCGGCAGCTCGCCGGCCTCCATCAACTCTTCCGTCAAGCTCGCATCCAGGCCGTCCATGCCCACGATGAGGACCCGCTCGAAGTTCTCATAGGAGACCGTCGGTGCCTCGAGGGTCGTCTCCTCGCCGGCTGCCAACGAGGGCAGGAAGTTGTACCGCTGGTTCAATGCGTAGACGAGGTACAACACCCCCCCGACCGTCAGGACGACCACGAGGACCTTTCCGTAGACCCTTGGCAGGCCGGTTCGTTTGCAGATGAAGTCCACGAGCTTTCGGAACGGCCACAGTACGATGCCGAAGAAGCCCGCAAAGGCCGCGATGAAGGCCGCGAGACTGCCCGCGACGGCAGCCTGCGTGCCCGGATCAATGTAGGCCTGCGCAGGACTCGCCACGGCGAGGATGAGGAAGAATACCGCGAGAACGGACCACCGGAAGCTTGGGCGTGCAGTCATGTCGAAGCTCGTTCGCTTTCTCAGTCGATTCACTCTTGTTTGATGCCTAAGAACGGACGATATGGGCTCGCACCGGCTCGCCGCCTGAGTCGCTTATCGGACCATCTTGCTGCCGAAGCCGATTGCGGTCGACGGGAGGCCGAACCGCGGGACAAACGCCTGGACTCGAAGGACCCCATGATCATAGTCCGAGCGCTCTGGTATGGCAACGGCGACCCGTGACCGTCATTCTACGCAGACCATACCGCCGCAGTTCTCTAAGAATCGGCAAACTCACGCTTTGGGTTTCGCCAGGTTCCGGACGATTCGAGCGTCCGAGCAGGGGGGCCACGTCCCTCAAATCCTTGTCCCAGGGGCTATTCGACGAGGACACCCGTCGCCCAGAGCGACGGATCCACCCACCACGGCATGTCGTCCCCCACCGTCAGGGACTGCTGGCCGTGATCGCCGTCCTCGAGCATCGTGTAGACCCCGATGCGTGGGTTGTCCGACGGATCGAAGCCCGCGAGGCATTCGGCCGGGATGTGCGCCTCGAGCTTGTAACCCGTCGAGGCGATCCTTGAGGCCACAGGCAGCCGCCCGGGAGGAACGATCGGCGCATGCTGATTGGCCCGCTTCACCTTGGCGGAGGCGGCCACCGGGTCCTGACCGTTGCGTCCTCCCCCCGTCGGGAGGAAGTACCAGTGCTGGCAGAATGGCGATGCCCGGTGGATGGTCCGCGTGTCCCGCATGTCTGTCATGACCCGCAGGTTGTCTCCCTTCCAGAAATGTTGCGGATCGCAGCGAAGCGCCTGCGTCTTGCCCTCGACGCGACAGGCTATGTAGAGGCCCGAGTCATCCCAACCGATGCAGACCTCGCCCCATTCGTCCCGGCCGTCGACACGACTCAGGGGCGGAAGCCGATAGCGGTCGCCCCAGTCGCTCAGGTCGCCGTCGATCGTGGGCGCGATTTCGAACCGGTGGATGGCCACCTCGAACCGCATCAGCAATCGGCTGGGCAGCAGTTCGGTCATGACGACCTCCCGCGCTTCCGCTTGGCCTGTGCCTTCGCCGGAAACGCCTCACGGACGCCCGCATGGTACGCCTTCAGGAAGGTCGCGAAGGCCCGAGCGTCGACTTGCTTCATGTCTCGAAGGCGGAATCGGACCTCATCGCCGCCGCCGCGACCGCTCCGCTTGATCTCGTGCCGCGGCGCGACGCGATCGACCATCGCGGGCGTGAACTGATTCGGCTTGCTGCGAAATTCCAACAGCAGACTCTCCGGTTGGCTGGTGACGATCCGACACCACCACCCTTGCACGTCCTTGTGCTTGACGATCACGGCGATCTTGTGGTTCCAATCGACGTCCAGGCCGCCGACGGCCTTCTGCATCGCGCCGAGGACCTGGAGGATCATCGGTCCCTGCCATTTCGCGGCGGCCTTCCGCGTCATCCGACGCTGCTTCAGATGCCACTGCTTGCCGTCGGCCTTCCATGGCTCGGCCTTGGCCGGATCGGCCTTCATCTCGTCGATGTATTCGAGGTATGCCTCGACGGCTTGCTCGAGAAACCGCTCGAAGCCGGGAGTCAGATCCTCCTCGTCGTGAAGCATGATGCGGATGCGTTCCATCCCCGCCAGCGCATGGCGGACGTACAAGCGACCGCCCTGGCCGTAGACGGGCAGATCCTCGCGCTCGTCCAGCGTCTTGAGGCCGATCGATTCGCGAAGGTCGTCGCGCCGAAATCGGTTGCGGGGCACACGGAAGTTGAGGTCGAGCAGCCACTCGCCGCCTGTAAGGGCATGAAGAAACCAGGGCACGTTCGAGCCGCCCGCCGTGACCTCCACCCGCGACGGATGCGCCCAGTCGGGCTCGCGGAAGCGCCCGTTGCCCAAACGGACAATCCGTTCCACCACGTGTTCCAGGATGCGGGAGTCCCAGCGGATCTCGCGGCCGGCACGATCGGACCGCTGCTGGAGATGCCAGGCTCGACCGTCGCGCTCCCACGGCATCCGCGCTTGACGCACGTCGTCGGGGATGAGCTTTTCGGCATCGAGCTGGGCCGCGGCGTGAGCCTTCGGATCGAACACCGGTCGCTCGGCGCGTGGATCGGTTGTGAGGACATCCGCAAGGATTCGGCCCGTGTGGGACCCCTCGCAATCCGCAACGGCTTCGGGCGGGCCGGCGGCCACGACCCAACCGCCGTCGTCACCGGCTTCGGGACCAAGATCGATCACCCAATCGGCCGTCTTGATGACGTCCATGCTGTGCTCGATGCAGACGACCGTGTTGCCCATGTCGACCAGACGATTCAGCACGTCCAGCAGCTTGCGGAGGTCGTGGAAGTGCAGCCCCGTCGTCGGCTCGTCGAGGATGTAGATGGTCTTGCCCGTGGTCGGTCGGCCCAACTC
>CAZKCX010000658.1:0-4062 GCA_964550865.1 uncultured Planctomycetales bacterium | reverse complement strand
TGGGACCTACAGCGGGCGCTCGCGGCATAGTGCCAGAAAGAAATGTCACACCCTGCACCGAAACGCCGGAGCCGATCCCGGCAAGGGAGGGTAAAATCACTTAAGTTGTTCCGCAGCTTGATTTAGGGTTATCCCAGGGTCATGATGGGACCTACGCACAGGAGCACATTTTCTTCCGGCCCCACCCGGAGCGAAGGTCCAATCGTGGAACATGGCTCGGAAATAGCTCCCGAGGCGTCCACCGGTATGATGGGTGACTTGTCCGGCTCAGCGTGGGAAGCGCGGCAATCATGACCCGCGGCCAGACGAGCGATTATCCGCTAAGCAAGCTTCCAGACCTTTGGTGGGCTTAAGAGGACCCAGCCCCCCCAAGACGACCACCGCCTTGCACAGCGCTCATGCGGGTTCTCAGGGCTGGGTCGCCCTGGGGATGCTCGTCGTAATGCCGCGTAGTGACGTGTTCCGGTTCAGAAAGCCGAACGGATCGAAGCTCTGCTCCAAGCCTCCCCCACCTCCCGTCCCGCCGGCTTGCTGGCCTGGTCGGTTCAGGAACTCTACGCCGCTGACGCTGTAGTTGACGTTCGCGCTGACACCGGCGCGGAAGAAGATGTTGCGGTTGACCCAATCCTGGATTCGCGTTTCGAGCGTGTCGGGAACCCAAAGGATGTCACCTGCCGCTAGCCTGATGTTGGGGTCCTTCCCCGTCTTCAGACGGTCGAGGTCTAGCCTCACATGGATGTCCTCCCCGTCCTCCATTCGCCGAACGAGTGTTGCCTCCCGGGGTGTCACGTCCGTGCGAAGCCCACCCGCCGCGGCCAGCGCCTGGAGCACGGTCATCTGAACGCCGGAGGGGTAGCTCTGAGGGCTCGGCGCGTTCACCAGCCCACCGACGAAGATCGTATTCGGCGTGGCCGCGTGAACCCTGAGGATATCCCCCGTTTCGAGTGGCGGAAGCATGAGAGATGCTCGCAACTCCGCCGGATCGGTCAGCTTCAGCGTTACTTCGTGATCGGGCTTGCGAAGTCGCTCCAGCGTCACTTCGCCCGAGGCCAATTCCGATACGCCCCCTGCACCCACGATCGCGAAGAGCAGATTCCGTTGGTCTCTCCTGAGCATAACGAGTCCGGGCTCGGTCACGGCACCCACCACCAAGACCTCTGTAGACTTCGGCTGTACGATCTCGACGTGCACGATGGCGTCTTGAAGCAGGTCGGGAACGTAGACACTTCGGATGGCTTCTTCAATCTCCGAGAGCTTCAGGCCACTGACTGCGACCTTCTCGTTCGGCGGCACCTTAATGAAGCCCTCGTCATCCACGCGGACCTGCATCTCCGGAGGAAGACGCTCGGCCGTTGTCATGGCGAAGGTCACGGAGAAAACGTCTCCCGGCCCCACACGGTAGGGACCGAGCGCATCATCGATGACCTTCTCCAGCACGGGCTGAGAGGCCGTTCTCTTCGGCTCACATGGCTGGCTGGTGGCCCGTTCGGCCTTTGCTTCCTCCTGCATTTGCAGGAAGGTGTGAAGGGGTATGCGATGGTCGGCGCATCCTACCATCGCCGAGAGGATCCAACCTCCGACGAACAGACTGAGAGCCGTGCCTCCGCTACGGATCGTCACCGTACGCGCTGGGATCCGGAACATCAGATCCTCCAATTGGGGATTGTCACCAGGAGCCTCGCTCGTTCGTCAGCTGCATTGACCTGGATGGTGCGAATGCAGTGTTTTTATCGGCACACACCATGCCCCTGCATTAGAACTTGAAGCTGCGGACTGTCCGAACTACATCGTACCGTGCACGCCTCGGGCCGTGCCTACGCCGCCGGCATGGCGGACCCCAATCCACCAGGTGTATCGCCTCCCCCAACAGGTTCAACTTGCCAGGCGCAACACCCCTTGATGTAGTGTTTGAATGGGCTTCGGACTCGCACACTGGGCAAGCCGAGAGACCCGCCCATCGCTGAACGGCAGACCTTGTTCTGAGGCCTGCTAAATCCCTGGTGTCCCCCCTCCCCCGTCGGACCGGCAACTCCGCAGTGCATCGCCGAAGGGAAGCGAGCGGCTCGAAGCATGCTACTCAGCGCGAACCACACACCCCACCCCGTGCGGACCCAGCTCGCAGCGCACAAGATCGTACGCCCCGTCACGGCGGACATCGGCCGCCCGTTCGTTCCACGCGTCATGCCATGTAGCATCCGGCTTGTGGCGGACGCGTAGCCCCGTGCCGCGAAACGTCCGGTGCCGCGTGTTGTAGAACGTCCAAACCTCCTTGCCTTCGGCGGGAAAGTAGTTTGCCAGCACGCCGCCGGCCAGCGTATCGACCAACGGTACAGGGCGCTCCGAGGTGAATGCGTCCCGATGCCGCCGAAGAACGCCGTAGCACGTGCGGATCGTCGCCAGCGTCTGCGGCGCGAACCACTCATCCGCAGGCCCCTCGAGCCAGAGACCCTCGCCGTTGAAGAACGTCCAGCGCACGCCCGTCGCCCAGGTGGCCGTCGGCCTGTCGCAGAAAAGGATTTCGATGGTCTTGTAGTCCGGCACGGCGAAGCGGAACAGGTTCAGCGGGATCGCCGCGCGGCGCGCGTGCAACTGGTTCATCTCGTACGTGAAGCTGCCGTCTTGGAACTGCGTCGTCACATCGCACGGCGACTCCTCCGTGTAGATCGCGACGCCCGGCTTGACGTTGTCGATTGCCTGACGGATCGCTGCCGTCGTCGCCAACTCCGTGCGAACCGGATAGCTCGGCACGGGGTGGCCGTGTTGGTCGCTGTAGCAGTCCTTCCAATGCCCGGCAAAACCGAACTGGTCGATGTACACGCCGTCCACGTCCAACTCGCGGACCTTCGTGGCGTAGGTAGTCGCCTGCACCTTGCGCCAGCCCTCCACGCCCGGACAAACGTAGATTTCGCTACTATTGGGCCACCGCGCGCCGCTGCCGTCCTGCGTGATGATCTGCCAGTCCTTGCCGTGCGCGCGGCCGAGCTTGCCGCGTTCGTCGAGCAGATAGCCCTCGATGTACAGCCCGATGGGCACCCCCCTCTCGCGGATTCGCTGGATGGCGTCGTGCAGGTTCTCGCGTCCGCCCTTGATGAAGTCGTACGGGCTGTAGTCTCCGACACGGCCGTAGATCCGCCCGTGCGGCCCGCAGTTGCCCCAGTCGAAGAGGTGCAGGTAATCCATGCCGCCGAACTCCTCGCGGGCCTCGACCACCGCCCCTTCCAGGTCGATCTTCCCACTCTTCGCCTCGTACAGCGGGTCGAGCCAGTGCAAGAACCGCTGCCGGAAGTTGAACACCTCGCGGAACCACCCCTTGCGCGGCGACACCGGCTGATACCATGTCTTGAGCCACCGACGATAATCGTCCAACGCGCGATGCCAATCGCCGTCGCCGATCGACAGCACGGCATCGGCGAGGGGTCGAGTCGCACCGGCCGCGATGGGCCGCTCCGGATAACGAATCGCCAGCAGCAGACCCGCCTGGTCCTTCCGCAGGGCGTAGCTCCGCTCGATGCAGGTCGTGTCCTCCGTTCGCAGGTGCAAACCTCGTCCGGCTGACGGATTGACCGTCGCCATGTACTGCACCCCGAATGTCCCGCTGTAACGCTGCTCGAGCGCGACGTTGTCGCTGCCGAGATACGGCGCGCGGGCGGGAAAGACATACCCGTCGCCGGCCGGGTCCTCGCCGAGGCGATACGGACCCACGCTGGGATACGTCAACCCCAAACGGTGCGTGCGCTCGCCGGTATTCCGCAAACGGCCTCGATAGCGGACAGCACCATTTGCCGCGAACCCGACTTCGAGCTCCACCCGAAGGCCCGGATGGTCCTCCAGCTCGTAGACGATTCCGGCAACGTCCGCCGACGGGCCGACCGCCTTGGCCTCGACGCACCGAATGCGCTCCGTTGGGACCGCCTTCCCATCCGTTGTGAACGACAGCAACGGGGCAGACTCCTCGGGTGAGATGAGCTCCCGTTCGGCGACCCGATCCCGAAGCGTTCGAATGCGCGGTGATAACGCCGACTCCAACTCCAAACGGACAAGCGCGTTTTCAAGCACGACCTT
>CAZKCX010000657.1:0-4074 GCA_964550865.1 uncultured Planctomycetales bacterium | reverse complement strand
GTCGTTCCGGTTTCGTCGCTGAAGGTGAGGTGGTCGAAGTAGTCGAAGATCTGATCCGCGCGAAGCACCTCACGGAGGGCATGGCCTAGGGTCAGGCCGGTATCGCTGACGATCCCCAGCTTGTAGCGATCGCGAAGGCGCTCGAGCATGCCGTTGACGCCGACGCGAAGGAGCGGAGGGATCCGAGCGCCGGCCATGGCCAGTGCGTCGCCCAGGGCCTCGGCCGAGCGTTCATCGAGCTGATAGCCGAGCTGCTGGGCGAGACGCTCGCCGAGTTCCCGACGGTTCATGGTGCGCTGGTCGCGGCGCCAAAGTGTCATGGCGTGTTCGGCGAGGTCCACCATTCCCTGGCGCATGGTGTCGAATTCGGGCGCGACGCCGAGGATACCGAAGAAGGTCATGGCGTGCTGGCAGCGGAGGGATTCCCGTCGGTCGGAGGTGTCTCCGACCTCGTCGTAAAGGGTGCCCCAGAAGTCGAACGTGATGGCGCGGATCGGCACGCGATATCCCCTGCGGTCCGGAAGGCGGCAGTACAAACCGCTGATGATACCGTAAAGGAACGGCCCGCACCAATCGGCACGGGCCGTTCGGAAAGACAGGTCGGCAACGCAAGGCCGGGGGGTGACGGCTATACGCCGCCGGCATCGGTTTCGCGGGGAAGCTCCATCCCGAGGAGGGTGTTGATCGCGTTCAAATAGGCCTTTGCGGAGGCCTCAATGATGTCCGTCGAGTGGGCCCGGCCGCGAGCGGCCTTGCCGTTTTGCGAGATCTTGAGCGTGACCTCGCCTTGGGCCTCCTTACCGCTGGTGATGGCCTGGAGCTGGTACTCCTCCAGCTTGACGGAGATGCCGACGATCCGCTGGACGACGGAGTAGACGGCGTCGACGGGCCCGTCGCCCGTCGCGGCATCCTCGACGATGTGGTTGTCCTTGACGTTCCGCAGCCGAACGGTGGCGGTGGCGATCACGCCGCCGCCGGCCGTGGTCTGCAGGCGGTCCAGCTCCCAGGTCGCGGGTACGGCGCTCAAGATGTCCTCGACGATGGCCTCGAGGTCCTCGTCGAAGACCTCTTTCTTGCGGTCGGCGAGATCCTTGAAGCTCGCGAAGGCCAGATCCACCTGCGACTCCGTCAGGGAATACGAGAGCTGCTCCACGCGGTCGCGGAAGGCGTGTCGTCCGGAGTGCTTGCCGAGCACGAGCTCGCTGGCGGCCACGCCGACGTCCTCGGGACGCATGATCTCATAGGTGCTGGCGTTCTCCATGACGCCGTGCTGGTGGATGCCGGCCTCGTGGGCGAAGGCGTTCCGTCCGACGATGGCCTTGTTGCGTTGCACGCGGATGCCGGTGAGGCTCGCGACGATCTTGGAGGTCGGGTAGAGCCGCCGGGAATTGATGTTCGTGGTGGCGCCGTAATGGTCGTTCCGCACCGCGAGGGCCATCACGATCTCCTCCAGGGCGCAGTTGCCCGCGCGCTCTCCGATGCCGTTGATGGTGCACTCGACCTGCCGCGCGCCGGCCTGAACGGCCGCCAGCGAGTTGGCCACGGCAAGACCCAGGTCGTTGTGGCAGTGCACGCTGATGATGGCGTTGTCGATGTTCGCCACACGCTGCCGGAGCTCGGTGATGATCCAGCGGAAGTGCTCCGGCGTGCTGTAGCCGACGGTGTCCGGGATGTTCACGGTGTTCGCACCGGCCTCGATGGCGGCCTGCACGACCTCGGCCAGGAAGTCGATCTCGGTACGGCTGGCGTCCTCCGGGCTGAATTCGACGTCGTCGACGAACGTCTTGGCCAGCTGCGTTCCCTCGACGCTCATCTTGATGATCTCTTCGCGGGCGCGCTTGAGCTTGAACTGCCGATGGATCTTGCTCGTGGCGCAGAAGACATGGATCCGCGGGTGCGCGGCGTCGCGTACGGCCTCCGCGGCACGCTGGATGTCGGCCTCGACGCATCGGGCCAGGCCCGCGACCGTGCAGGTGGAGACCTCGTCCGAGATGGCCTTGACGGCCTCGAAGTCGTCGTTGCTGGTGATGGGAAATCCGGCCTCGATGATGTCGACGCCCAGCCGCTCGAGTTGTCGGGCGATCTCGATCTTCTCGGTGCGGTTGAGAGACGCGCCGGGCGACTGCTCGCCGTCTCGCAGGGTCGTGTCGAAGATACGGATGACCGGGTGTTCTTGTACGCCGTCTTTGCTTGTCATGGCTGCTGCTCCGATACCCGCCTCGTGGCGGGGTTGAGGATTTGATGGATGACCGGGCAGGTTTGCCCCTGTCGCATCACCGGTGCCCGGCTGGTGCGCGACATGTGGGTTCGGGGCCGGGCCGCGCGTTAGCGCAGACCGGCCCGTCGCAGGACCAGTGTGGTCATCCTCGGCGTCATGCAGATCATGGCTTCGTCCAACAAAAAGAGCCCACACGCTTTCGCGTAGGGCTCTGGGTGTCTTGGTCTTACTTTCGGTGTTACACGTCGAGCCCTACGCGCCGATCTCCCGGCGCAGCGTAAGCAGCAGGCCGAGCAATAGGCTCAAACCGCTTCCGCCGCCAACAAGGTAGGACCCGCAAGTCATGGGAGCATCTCCAGTGACTAGGAAACTATACCATATATCGGCCATGGGAACGAGGTCAACACAGAAAACGGATACGGGAGCCGGCTCCCCGGTAGTTGACCGGGCTGGCGTGGGTGGATTATCCTTCGGTGAGGTCGGGCGGGCGGGTTGCCGTCAGTTCACGTCTCGTGAAGGGCTCTGGGCGTAGAGGTGGGTAATGCAGAACGAGCGGGTCAAGGCGCACCTGAACCTCTACGCCGTGCTCCCCAATCTGGAGGAGCTGGTCGCGTTCGACTCGGAGATGGCACAACTAACGAACTCGTGGGATGTTGTGATCGAGTTCACCGTGAGCGGGGGTCCGAGGGCCACCGTGGCAATCCGGGCCGGCACGTGCGAGGTCGAACGGGAATCCAGTCGAAAGCCCAACGTCAAGCTGTGGTTCAGGTCCCCTCAGCACCTCAATCAGATGTTCGACGGCAAGGCGAATCCCGTGCCGATCAAGGGGTTCACGCGGCTCGGATTCATGTCGAAGGAGTTCCCGAAGCTGACCGATCGCCTAGAGCATTATCTCCGAGCGGACGGCGAGCTTCTCAAGGATGAGCGGACGTTTGCGTTCGTGACGAAGTGCATGTTGTACACCGCTGTCTTCGGTCTGGCCGAGCTTGCCGAGCTAGACCGGGCCGTCGCTGACCTGGTCGCGCACACGCCGAACGGCACCGCGGAGTTCAAGATCCTACCGGACGGCCCAACGGTACACATCACGCACGAGAACGGGAGCTTCCACGCGGCGAAAGGTCCCGCCGATGCGCCCAACGTGCAGATGCAGTTCCGGGACCTGGGCGTGTGCAACGACCTGCTGAACGGGAGGGTCGACGCCTTTGCTGCGCTGGGGCGCGGCGACGTGGTGATCAAAGGGTTCTTGCCGCTGGCGGATCAGTTGAACGCGATGCTCGAGTATCTCGAGCCGTATCTGAAGTGATGCATTCGTCCGCCCCGGAAGGACCGAGTACAGACGGGGAGGTGGTGATCATGGCCGACGTGAAGACGGAACGACAGACCGCCGAAGGGGAGTTCACGTTCGATCGCTCGATCGAGCTGTTCGAGCGGGCGTGCAAGGTGATTCCCTGTGGGATCTATGGCCACCATTCCCCCGCCCTGCGGACCCCGGGGGCGACGCCGTACTACTTCCATCGCGGTCAGGGCAGCCGATTGTGGGACGTCGACGGGAACGAGTACGTCGACTGGCTCTGTGCCTACGGGCCGATGCTGCTGGGCTACAACCACCCCAAGGTCGAGGAGGCGGTGAGCAAGCAACGCACGCTCGGGGACTGCCTGAGCGGACCGGGCGAGGTAATGGTGGACCTGGCCGAGCGGTTGGTGGGGCGTACGCCGTTTGCGGATTGGTTCGTGTTCGGCAAGAACGGCTCGGACATGACGACATGGGCCGGGCAGGTGGCGCGTGCCCATACCGGGCGGAGCAAGATCATGATGGCCCAGGGGGCGTACCACGGGAAGGACGCGTGGTGCACGCC
>CAZKCX010000656.1:0-4082 GCA_964550865.1 uncultured Planctomycetales bacterium | reverse complement strand
CCGATGTCAACGCGGGGGACCGGATCCGCATCGACGCCCTGATCAGCGATCACAACGGGAAGGTCAACATCAACTCACGCCATTCGAGCGATCCGGGGATGCAGTTCTACGTGACGGTGCTCGATGCGAATGTGGGGATGCCGACGGCGCGGCTGATCGCGGACATCGCGGCCTGCAACTTTTTCGACCAGACTCGGGCCACCGGCGGCGAGCAGTATCAGGCGCAGTGGGTCCAGCTCAACGAGGTTTCGATTGTCTCGGGCACCTGGGGAGCGGGCGAGACGCTCGTGATCACCGACGACAGCGGCCAGCAGCTGAACATGCTGCTGTCGGATATGGGCGACTTCGACAGCTACCCGGAGCCGATCGGAGCGTTCAGCGTCCGCGGCATCTTCGATCAGGAGGATCCTACGCCGCCCGCGACCGGTGACTACCGGATCTGGCTGAAGAGCTTCGCCGACCTCCGCTTTGCATTGAACGTGGATGTCGTGAGCGCCAATCCCGACAAGGTCACGCTCAGCCCCACGCCGGACGATCCGAACCTCGGCGAGTACGCCCCGGACGATGCGAACAGCGTGACGAAATACCCCGGTGGCACCGAGGTGATGCTGACCGCCAACCCGGCCGGTACGGGCAAGTCCTTCCTCCACTGGGAAATCTACGATCCGAACGATCTTTCCGTGGCCGCGATCGACGCAAACAGCACGATCACGGTTACGATGGACAACGAGCGAATGCTTGTGGCCATCTATGAGGTCGACTGCGGCAGCGGCGTGGGCCCGATGATGCCGTTGATCTTCGCCGCCCTCGGTCTGGCAGTCCTGAGGCGCCGCTGGGTGTAGGGATTCAACGGAGCGAGAAGACGAAGCCGCTTTCACCGATGATCGAACAGTGCGTCAGAAGGACGCTGAATCTGGGTGGCCTATGGCTTCAGCCATGCGGGATGCGAGCTTCCGGTCGAATTCGTGTCCCCCACCTCTGAAGAGGTGGGCCACCCGACCTGAAGACGTGAACCACCCGACCTCGGATTGGCGGCGCTTCGTCGCCGGCGGGCGTAGCGATACGCCGGAGTGAAGTGACATGGTCGGAGGGGCCGACCCGTTCCTTTCTTTCGTTGCGAGGAGCGGGTCGGCCTGCTTGCATTGGCTCTCGTATCGGGGTCCAAGGATGCGACCGAAGATGAGGGCAAAACGAGACGGCTTCACGCTGATCGAGCTGCTCGTCGTGGTGGCGATCCTCGTGACGTTGATCGCGATCCTCCTGCCGGGTCTGTCGCGTGCCCGCCTCAAGGCGAAGGTCGTGAAGGTCCACGCCGAGCTACGCGGGATCTGCCTGGCCGTCGACATGTATCACGAGGACTCCCGCGCGTATCCGCTGGCCCAGTCCTACTGCGCCGGCGAGAGCGCGAATATGCAGCAATACTATGAGCTTCCCGCGGAGCTGTTCGAGGGCGACTACCTCTCCGGGCGGATGGAGCAGGACGGCAAGCACACATACACACGCTTTCAGGATCCCTTCGACCAGCAGGGCAATAGCTACAAGTACCTCCGTCCGGGCGTCGGATGGGGCAACAATCATCAGATGACCAGCCATCGGATCTGGGTACCGAAGGACTTCCCCGCCGACGAGAACGAGGACATCCAGTACCCGACGTACAAGCAGAACCCCGATCCCGACGCACCCCCGTGGAACCGGTGGGTCGTCGATGAGCGAAGCCCCGTGAGCTACGTCGTGTGGAGCTGCGGCCCCGGGAAACAGATTGACTGGCTCGCTTTTCAGGAGAGCCAGATGGATGAGCCGAATCAATCCCACCTGCCGGTCCCTTCACGCAACTGGTATCCGAACGTCGGGCCCAACGGCGAGAGCATCATCTGTCACCTGACGACGAGTGAGCACTTCCGGCAGGGCCCAGGCCACCGCTTCACCAGCCCGTAGGGTTGCGCTTTGGCGGGGGGACATGCCGTGCGGTTGAGCCCACCCGGCGGTCGAGTAGGATGTGGCGATGGGAAGACGCAGGATCGAACAGTCTTGGTTGAGCGTCGGGGCGGTCTTCCTCGCGCTCACGGTGGGACTCGGCGGTTGTCAAAGGCAAGAGGAGGCCGGCGGCAGCGAATGGACGGCGGCCGTGACCACATCGTACATCGAGGCCGCCTTGCGCGACGTCGCCGGCGACGACATCCGGATCGTGCGCTTGCTCCCGCCGGGGAGCTGTCCGGGGCATTTCGACGTGACCCCGCGGATGATCGACTCCCTCCGCGGCTCCGGGCTCCTGCTCCGATTCGACTTCCAGCAAGGCCTGGAGGACCGACTCGAGCGGCTGAAATCCGCAGGGCTGGAAGTCATCGCGGTCCCTTCGGGCGCGGGCCTATGCGTCCCCGAGACCTATGAAAGCACCTGTCGGGCCGTGCGGGATGCCCTGATCGAGACATGGCCGGATCGCGCGGAGCACTTTCGCACGCGTTTCGAAGCGACGAAGCTGCGTCTCGCCGACCTCGGCCGTGAAGTTCACGAGCAGATCCGTTCCGCCGACTTGCATGAGGCCAAGGTCTTGTGCTCCCGGCATCAGGAGGCGTTTTGTCGTTGGCTCGGCCTGGACGTGGTGGGTACGTTCCCGAGGGGCGAGGACGCGCGGATCGCCGAGGTGATCGAGCGAATCAAGCAGGGCAAGGCGCAGCACGTTCAATTCGTTGTCGCCACCTTCCAGGAAGGGCTCCGCGTCGCCCGGCGACTGGCCGATCAGATCGGAACCCCCATGGCCGTCTTCAGCAATTTCCCGTCCATGGCCGAGAACCAGCGGACGTTTGACGACCTGGTCTGGTCGAACGTCGGCGCGCTGATCGAGGCCGCCAAGTCGGCCTCCGCCGGTGCGCCCGCAACCTCGACGGGGCCTTCGACACTGCCGGATGTGGGGGGCGCCGCATCGTGAACGGAACGGCCATCGAGCTGCGGGACGTCCAGGTGCAGCGTGGCGGGCGCCGCATCCTCCATGTTGAAAAGCTTTCCATCGATCCCGGGCGGTTCGTCGGTGTCATCGGTCGGAACGGTGCCGGCAAGTCGACGCTGCTTCACGCGCTCGCGGGGATCCTTCCACCCTCCGCCGGATCGATCGTTCACGACGGCGTCGACATCGTTCGTCTCGCGCGATGGCGTCGGACGGGCCTACGCCGTCGCGTCGGCTTCGTGCCGCAGGCGGCCGATTATCAGGCCGATCTGCCGCTGACGGTCCGCGAGGTCGTCGCGATGGGGCTCGCCGGGCCTGCGGGGTTGCTGCGCGGTCCTGGCCGGGGAGGACGCGAGCGGATCGCTGATTGGCTCGCGCGCCTCGATCTCGACGGGATGCACGACCGAACGTTCCGAAGCCTCTCCGGCGGCGAGCAGCAGAAGGTCCTGCTCGCCCGCGCGATGGTCCAAGAGCCGCGCTTGCTGCTCTTGGACGAACCCGCCGCCAACCTCGACATGGACTGGAAGGAACGTCTCGCCTCGCTGCTCGAGCGCGTCTACGCCGAGCACCCGATGACGGTCGTCATGGTCTCGCACGAGACGGGTCTGCTGCCGGGCTGCTGCGGCCAGGTCGCGCTGATGGGCGCGGGTCGGCTGGTTCACGTCGGGCCACCGGGCGAGACGCTGGCCGAGGTCGCACTGTCCGAGCTGTACGGTTGCCGCATCGAGATCCTCGAGCGAGGTGGCAGGCGTCACGCGCTGGCGGTTCCGGAGTAGCATGTTCGATTCGTTCTTCATCCCGATCCTGATCGCGGGCCTGGTCGGCGGATCGAGCACCGGGCTACTGGGTGTGTACGTGATGGGCATGCGGATGCCGTTCGTCGGCGTGTGCATCTCGCACGCGGCGATGGCCGGGGCGGTCTATGGGGCGCTCTTTGGCTGGCCGCAGCTATGGTGCGGGCTGGCGGCGGCCGCGATGGCAACTGCGCTGCTCGGCATCATCCCGCCGGGCAGGCTCCGCATGGACGTCAACGTCGCGATGGGCATCCTGTTTCCGCTCATGATGGGGCTAACATTCCTCGGCATCGGCCTGATGCCGGGGCCTAAGACGCAGCTCCTCGGCCTGCTCTGGGGGAGTCTCC
>CAZKCX010000655.1:0-4086 GCA_964550865.1 uncultured Planctomycetales bacterium | reverse complement strand
GCCGCCGGATTCATCCGGCGCGGCCGCGCGGCATGAATGCCGCGGCTCGAGCAGCAACCGTGGCATACATGAACACTGCCATAGTCGCACCACTTGTGAAACACGGTACTACGCCGAGCCGAGCGAGATTCGCAGCTCGTCGCCCTCCAGCGTGACCGGATACGACTTGAGCGGCTTCTTGGCCGGCCCCTTGACGACCGCGCCGTCCAGGCGGAACGTGCTGTGCCCGAAGCTGCCGCACTGGAAATCGCCCTCGGCGTGGCGGTAGCCGATCGGCATGCCCATGTGCGTGCATCGGGCGCTCACGGCGACGAACTCCTTGTCGCCCCGACGCGCGACGACGATCGGCTCGGGCAGTCCTGAGTGCTTTAGCATCGCCGAGCCTCCGACCTCGGTGAGCTTCGGCGCGTCCGCTAGCTTGATTCGCACCGCGCGGTCCTGGACCTGAACGGCCTGGCCCTCCACCACGGGCGCGGAGGACATCGAACATCCCGCCGTGCAGCATACACAAGCGGTGCCTCCCGCGGCCGCTGCGGCTGATGCCGCCATGAACTCCCGTCGATCGAGCTTTCGCATTGTGGCTTCCTTTCGTGCGTGTGGGCCTCGAACCGAACAGGTACATCGAGGTGATTCACTCTACCTTCCTCGTGATGACAAATCGAGAGGAAGGCGGGAGCGGGCGCAGCACTAGAGAGAGTCGAGATGGGTCCTCCTATCCGCGAACTCGCGATCGGTCCGATTCAAATCCCGAGCCCAGCGCTGGTAGACTGGGCGCCGTGCTACGAAGGATCGGTCAGACCGTGCTGTGGGAGTACGCGCCGGACGTTCCGGTCGAGGTGCTTTATCGCCACTATCGCATCGCCCGGACCGTCGTGCGCGTTGCCTGTTTCGCTACCGTGCTGACCTTCTCCGCGATGGTTGACTTCTTGCTGTCGCCCGCCTGGTGGCGGACCGTTTCAATGATTATCTTCATTGCCGCTCTGGTGGTTGCGATGCTCCTCATGCTCCCCATGATCGGGTGCTTTGCCTGGGCGAATGAAGTCGAAGAGACGCTGAAGAAGAGGGGGGGAACCTCTCCCCACCGATCGGCCTGTGGGGTTGGCCATGGGAATAAGCGCCATGAAGATGTGCTTCTGGGCGTTCGTTCTGGTCTTGGCGATGCAGCTCATCAAGTAACAGAGCCGGTTGGTCCCGGCGGCGTTGCGGGGCCCAGCATTCCCCTCCGTCCGCCTGCTCGTGTACAATGAAGACGGTGGGGGAGGCCGCAAGATCCTGGCAGGCATGAAACGTCACCGTCGGAGTGGGTTCAGATGAAGAAGACGCTGGAAGCGGTCATTGATGAACACGGCCGGGTGCGCCTATTGGAGGCGCTCGAGTTGCCCGAGGCGCGTCGGGCGCTGGTGACCGTCCTGGACGAGGCGCCCTCTCTGCCCGAGAACGAGCCCGCATTGCTCACCGAACCCGCCCTGGCTGAGGACTGGAACCGTCCCGAGGAGGACGCGGCGTGGACCCACCTTCAGCGGGAAGCGTCGTCCTGATCCCCTTCCCCTTCTCCGATCTGTCGCAGGCGAAGCTCCGGCCCGCCGTCGTTCTGGCCTACGCCGGTCGCGGAGATTGCATCCTATGTCAGGTGACCAGTAACCCCTACGCCGACGCGCTGGCCGTCGCCCTGGACGACAACAGCTTCGCTCAGGGCTCGCTTCAGCGCGAGAGCTATGCCCGCCCTGGCAAGCTGTTCACCGCAAGCTCGCGCCTCATTCGGCACAACGTCGGCCGGCTGACGCCGGAGACCCTCCAAGCCATCATCCAGACCGTCGTGAAGATCCTGCAGGGGACATGATGGTGTCCAGGAACATCCGTGCGAAGCACCTTTGGTGCCGTCCCGGAAGATCCTTCCTGACGCGTTCATTCGCTCTCCTGCTCGCCGCCAGCACAGCCTGCTTGCAGGCGATTGGCGCTGAACAGGCCGCCACGCCGAAAGGCTCGCGACAGCGCCCGTGGATGTTCGTCACGCGGGAAAAGGTCGACGGGCTCCGTTCGCTCGACGAGGTCCGTAACGGCATCCGCCAGGGCCGTGCGGCCACGCTGTGGAAGGAGCTGGTCGCCAAGGTGGACCAAGAGAGCAAGCAGCCGCCGATCTCGGCCAAGGACCGCAACCGCAGCTACAGCCTGGTGGCCACGACGGCCAACCGGATCACCGATGCCGCGCTCGTCGCATTGATCACCGGCGAGCGACGCTACGCCGATGCGTGCGTCCGACAGATCCACGCGCTCTTTGACACCCAAGAATGGGCAGAGTGGGCGGACAAGGCGCACCTCCAACGCGGGCTCAACGCCGACCTGCGGCATGGCCAATTCGCCCGGGCGCTCGGCCTGGCGTACGATTGGCTCTACGGTCTGCTCACGGACGACGAGCGACGCCGCTTCCTCGAGGGGCTAGACCGCCGTGCCATCGGCCCCTTCAAGGCGGGCGTGAAGGCCGGCGAGCCGTGGGTCCGCAGGCGGAGCAACTGGATGACGTGCGTCGTGGGAGGCTTCGGCATCCTGGGCATGGCGCTCGGGCCTGACCATCCGGATGCGGCCTGGCTCGTGGAGACGGCCCGGCCGCGGCTGGAGAAGTACATGACCGTCTTCGGGCCCGAGGGCGAGTTCAACGAGAGCGTCCAGTATTCGGGCTCGACGATGTACGTGGTCGACTACTTCACGGCCGAGCGTTACGCGGGCGGGGGCAAACGACCTCCGATAGAATTGCGGCGCCTGGCCGACTTCTGCCGTTGGTATATGTACTGCACGGTTCCGCCCGGGCGCGTTCTCGGCTTCGGCGATCCCGCACCGGACATGCCGCCGGTGGTGGGCCATCTCAGCGCGGTGGCCGCGACGATCCGCGACCCGATGATCCAATGGTTCTACCTGCAATACGCGGACCTCATGCTGCCGACGCATCGCAAGCGCGCGTTGGAGCTGCTGTACTTCGACCCGACGCTCGAAGCCCGATCCCCGCAAGGCCGGCTGCCCCTCGGCCGGGCGTACCGCCACCAGGCGAAGATCATCACGAGTCGCAGCAGCTGGGACCCCAAGAGCGCGATCTCGGTCGTCTACGCCAAGACCGCACAGGAAGACTATCACGGCCACGCCGACTGGGGGCAGGTGTGTATAGACGGTTATGGAAGGCGGCTGATCATCGACCTCGGCTCGCCGCACGGGGGCTATCCCCGCAGTCACAAAGGGCGCTACTACAACTATCAGCAGTGGGGGCACAACGTCCTCGTGCTCGGCAAGAACGAGACCGGGGGCATCCCGATCGGAAAGGCCCGACGCGGAAGAATCGAACGGGCCGAATTTGACGACGAGCGCGGCGGCGCGTGGACGATGGACCTCAGCGAGCCTTACGGAAAGGGGCGCTGCGTCCGGCGGCACGTGGGGCATCTGCTGCCGAGGGTGGCCGTCGTGCTCGACGAGGCGAAGCTCGCGGCCAAAGAACCGATCAGTCTGCGCTGGCATACGGCCACGCCGTCGGAGCCGGACGACGAGGGATGCTTCGTGGTCAAGACCAAGGGCGCGACGTTGGCCGCGCGCGTCATGCGGCTGGACGGAGACGCGGCCACGTCACTCGGCCGGCACGCGTATCGCCCGCCCTACGACGAGAACCGTTATGGCAGTCCGTATACCCAGCGGCTCGAGCCGTTCGTGGAAATCGCAACCATCGGCAAGGCGTGCCGGATCCTCTCGGCGTTCTGCGTCTTCGGGCCGGACGAGGAGGTGCGGTCGTGGCAGAACGTCGACGGCGGCTGGTCGATCGAGACGCCGGAGGGAACAGTCCGCGTCCGCGTGAAGCCCGAGGGCGTCATCGTCGAGAACGCCACCACCCGCCGTGCATGGTGTATTCCAATGTCGTAGGGCCCTTCGGGCGTGCCGTGTCTTCCGCGAATCGCGGCGCTCACAGGACAGCGGCACGAAAAGAGGGGACCGAGACCCGCAATCAGGTCGTCTAGTCCCGTGTTTCACAAGTACCACGACGATGGAAAGGACCGCACCCGCCCCTATCGCTGCCCGAGCCGCGGCATTCATGCCGCGCGGCCGCGCCGG
>CAZKCX010000654.1:0-4087 GCA_964550865.1 uncultured Planctomycetales bacterium | reverse complement strand
GATGGAGATCCACTCTCGCGCGTTGAACTCCACCGGGTTGAAGCGCTTGTAGAGGTTGTCGTAGACCTCCACGGGAATCGAACCGCGGCCACCACGTCCCCTACGCTCGCCGCCGCGGGACCAGCCGATCTCGGTCCCCTTCAGACTGACCGGGCCCCAGTGCACGAAGAGGCCGAACCGCGCCTGGTACCACCACTTCATGTGTTCGGGGATATCTTGCCCGCCCTTGCCTGCGCTTGCATCCAGGCGCGTACAGGCGACGGCGGTGACGCCGATCGCGGCGAGGCAGACGACTTCGATCATGCGAATGGCTCGAGCTGTCATGGCAGGTCTCCTGAAGCAATGTCATGAGATTCGGACAGCGATCATCTTGCGACAGGACCCGCGGAGAAGCAAGTCAAGGATGTGATGAAGGGATGCACTCACCCGGCGGGCGAGTCATCGGCCTCGCGCGGGGGAACCGGATCGATCCCGCCCTTGCCGAACGGGTTGCACCGGCAGACCCGCCAGACGCCCATGGCGCCGCCGCGCAGGGGGCCGTGGGTCCGGACGGCCTCGATGAAGTACTCACTGCACGTCGGCGCGAACTTGCAGGAGCCGATGAGCAACGGCGCCAGCGCCACCTGGTACGCCCGCACCAGCGCGATCAGGATCGTCGCGGCCCCGGCCGAGACGATCGCGGAAGCGCGGCGGAGCGGATGCAAGGCCCGTTCTGTATGATTGCCGACCGCCATACCCGTTCTCATCCCTACAGCGTATCCGCCGGCGAAGAGAATGTCACTTGACTTGGCCCCGTCGGTGCGGGGAAAAGGGGATTCGTCCTTGGCGTGGCGTGCCCGTCGCGTTTGCTGCGGAAAGCTCGAGCACAGGCGGCAGCTCGCGGAGAAGCGGCCCATGGCGATGAAACACTACCTCGATGCGGCAACGATCCGACAGCGGACGGCCTTGGTCATGCCTCAGTGGTTTCCGCCGGAGGCTGCCATCGCGGACGTGACGACCACGATGCGGACGAACCTCACCGACGTGGATGTCTATGTCGAGCCGGACCGCGTGTGCCTCGTCGTCGACGCCTGTCCGGTCGCCGCCGAGGCGGCCACCGGGTTGAACCGAGAGCGCGAGTCGTCAGGCCTCCGGCCGTATGTCGTGGTGACCAACGAGCAAAACCTCGGGCAGGGCGGCTCGCTCGTGCGCGGTTTCGAGGAATTGCGGCGCCGTGGCGGCGAGGCCGAGTGGTTCGTCACGCGCGACGCCGACGGCGATCACTTCCTCAACGATCTCCCGCACCTCGCCCGGATGGCGCATCAGCTCGAAGCCCTCGCCGAAGACGGCTGCTTCATGGTCATCGGAAGGCGCACGAACGTCCGCAGGCCCATGACGTGGCTTCGCGGCCAGCTCGAACAGCTCATCAACCGCGTGACGCTTTCGGCGCTGAGCTATCGTCTCGCGCGGCGCGGAGAGGTCATCGACCGGCGCTTCTTCCACCCGGACGGCGATTGGCCCGACACGCAGTCCGGTTACAAGCTCTACGCACGCGATCTCGTGGATCGCGTGATCGAGGAATACGGGCGCCTCGGCGAACCGCCCTGGGGGGCCGATACGTTTCGTTACCTCGGGCAAGTCCTGCCCTTCTGGGTCTGCATCGACGCGGGCGGCGTGGCCGGTGAGGTCATCCGCGCGAGCCTGGTCGACCAGACCGTCTCGTCCTTCGGCCCGGAGACCTTTCGTCGGCAGTATCGCGCGAAGCTTCACTACGTGCTCAAGCGGAGCGAGGTGACGGGGAGCGTGGCCCGCGGCATCCTGGCCGGTGCGATGCTGCGGTCGGGTCTATGGATCCACCCGGACGGCCAGGCGCTTTGTCGGTGGCTCTGGAGCGATTTGGCCGACGAGATCGGCCTCGGGCCCGACGACGCGCTCGTGGACCGCCTCTTCAGCTAGGCCCGGTTAGAAGTCGGGCCGTTTGAGTTTCTGCTCCGCGGCCTTCGCTTGCGTGATGAGCTTGGCGATCCGCAGGTGCAAGCCCTTGCCGCGGAGGTTCCGCGCCAGCACCCGCCGCTCCGGCGAGATGAGCAACGTCGTGGGAATGGCCTGCACGCCGAAGGCCCGCGCGATCTCCTCGGTGCGTCCCGCCTTGCCGAAGAGCTGAGGCCACGTCATCTCGTTGTCCTTGACGAACTGCCGAAGGGTCTCTTCGTCTCGATCGAGGCTGATGCCGATGATCAGGAAGTCGTCTCGCTTGCCCAGCTTGGCGGCTACGGCCTTGACGTGCGGGATCTCCGCCCGGCACGGCGGGCACCAGGTGGCCCAGAAGTCGAGGAAGATGTACCTTTCCGCGACCGTGCCGGCGTCCAGCGTCTCGCCGTCGAGCGTCTTGGCCGAGTAAAGCAAGCGGACCAGCTCCGGAGGCAGGGTCTCGTCCTTCTCCAGACCGGGGGGCGGCGCGTCAGTGGGTCGGAGCACCAGAGAGTGCATCTTCTGGCCGGGTTTGAGGAGCTCTGAGATGTACGGGGAATAGCCCTTTGCTTGCACGAGGAGCATCACGCCGTCTCGGGGGGCGTGCTTCAGGACGAATCGGCCCTTCGGATCGGTCCGTGCATCCATGGCAAGGCTCTTGTGGCCTCGCCAGCTGTCTGTGAGGATCCGCGCGTCGGGCACGGGGCGACCTTGCGTATCCTTCACCACGCCGCGCAACGGCGCCCCGGGTGGGAGCTTCAGCTCGATCGAGTCCGTGCCGGCGGGCGTGAGCTTGATGACCTCCAACGCCGGTCCCGTTTCGGGATGCTGGGCCGTCACCACCGTTTGCCCCGGAGGCAATCCCGCGAGTTCAAACCGTCCCCGGCGGTCGGTGTTGGTCATCATCACCAGCTCACCCTTGTCTTCCCCGATGGCGACTCGGGCGAGCGGCATGGGCTTCTCATCACGGGCGCGCAGGACGCGACCCTTCAGCCGAGTGGGTCTCGGCAGGACGAAACGCCTTTTCACTGTGTCCTGGCCGTCCGGCAGCGGGATGATCCGCTTCCATCCCTGGGGTGTGATGTGCTTCTCGGTGAGAAGCCGGGCCTGGAGCCGCCCCGTATCCGGATGGACCCCGCGGAGCCGGCAGCGGCCGTCTTCATCGGTCAGGCCGGAGTAGCTCCGTTGCGGCTCGTGAGAGAACGCCTCGACGGTCACGCCGGGATAGGGCTTGCCTCGGTCGTCGACGACGATGATGTCGACGCGGTATTCCTTGCGGAGGGCGAGGTCGATCGTCTTGTTCTTGTCGAGCCGGACCTCGAGTTCTTCCTTGGCGAAGCCCTCGGCGACGATCTCCAAGCGCGCGTTGCCCTTTTGGAGCGGGGCGAGCTTGTATCGGCCTTCGGCATCGACGGCGACCTTGGTCACGTCGGCCACCGAGCGGTAGATGACCTCGGCGCCGACGGCGGGCGGGCCGTTGGGGCCCCGGGTGATTCGCCCGGAGATGCTCAGCGATCCGGTCAGCTCGCCGACGAGGAAGGGCTCGGGTTCCTCCCTCAGGTCCACCTCCCTGACGAAGTCCTCGAATCCCTCAGCGCGGATGCGGACTTCGATCTTGCTCGGCGTCCCCGCAGGGAGCTGAAGCTTGAAGTCACCCGTCTTGTTCGTCTTGCCCTGGACGATGGCCTTCCCCGGCTTGCCGCCGTCGGCCGATGCCGTGACGACGACGTCGGCCCCGTGCACGCCACCGCCGGTGTTGTTCAGGACCTGTCCTTCGAGGACCGCGCCGCCGACGGGGGACACCGCGCAGCAGAGCGGCACCGTGGCCGAGGCGAGCCACGTCGAGCGAGACCACGAGACGGTGGACCGATGAGAACCGCCGAGTCGTACCATCATGAGAGCCTCCGCTGGCCGTGGGGGCCTTCCCGCTGCACGGAGAACCGTCAGGCCTTGTCGAAGCTAGGCACCTTGAGCTGCTCGCCGCCCTTGAACGCGGACTCGTGCGCGACGATGCCGGGCGCGGTCATGGCGAGCGACTCGTAGAGGTTGACGGCCGGTTCGCGATCCTCGCAGAGCGCGACGATGAACTCGTGCGTGAGAAAGGGATGCGAGCCGCCGTGACCGCTATCGTAGCGCA
>CAZKCX010000653.1:0-4088 GCA_964550865.1 uncultured Planctomycetales bacterium | reverse complement strand
CGTCGACGCAGGCCTCGTCGGGCCAGACGTTGAGGTCGTAGAACCACGCCCGCTTGCCGACGAAGAAGTCGTGGTTCACGAGCTGATGGTGGTTCGGCGGTGCGACGGTGGGCAGCTTCATCCAATAGGCGTCGATGTAGTACGCGGCATACGACGGATTGACCTTTCCGGCGTCGAGGTACCGCTGCTTGAGCCAGAGATACGCGTCGCACTTGGCGCTGCCCGAGCTCTTGAGGTCCGTGCCGGGGATCGTGCCCTTGCCGGTGAAGACGGTCGTGCCGACGTCGGTGACGAACCGCTTGACGACGGGCAGGTGCGGGTCGGCCCCGCAGAGCTGGTGATACAGGCTGTCGGGCGCGAGGTCGTAGCGGAGGGCGATCAGGTCGCATGCCCCCGCGAGCGTCGACGCCAGATTGCTCGTGGCCGGCACGCGCGGGTCGTAGAGCACGACGCCCTTGATGAACTTGCGATAGCGTTGGATCAGCGCGCGGATGTCGGGGATGGTCTCCCGCTTTCGGCCGTGGAGCCACTGGCCGGGCTCGGACATCTTCTCGAGCCAGAAGTCGTCGACGTTTCGGCCGTAGGCCTGGACAGACCGGACGTAGAGCCTCGGCGCGTCGCGGTTGACGATGCCCTGGAGCGTGGCGACGGCGTGGCAATGGTCCCACGCCCGCATCACGGTGTTGGGGTCCTTGGCGTCGAACGTGGCGGCGTACGTGAGGTCGTACACGCCGATGGGTTCGTTGGCCGTCGCCGATACGGCGTTCGCCATGATCAACACGCTGAGTGTGAGCGACATAGGGACTCCTCGTCTTCCGTGCGATTGGGAATCAAGTCGTATCTGAATCTATGGTCCCGTCTTCCTGCGCCCGCTCAGTAAGGCCTGTTTCGTTTCCCGGCATCGCGGAATCCGTCCAAGCGTACGTCCGGTGGCCCCGCTCATCCGACGGTCCGGTCGGGCTGCCGGTCGAAACCGTCCAGCCGGATCTTGCCGTCCTGGGAGACCGTAACGAGCGCGTAGCTATTGTTCTGTAGGCCGGGGCCTTCGACCATCGCCCGGTGCGTGAGGTAGTGGATGCCGCCGACGGTGCCATACCCTCCGCTATGGTCGTGGCCTTGAAAGACCGCCAGGACCTTGCCGGAGGACTCCAGGATCCTTCGGACGTCGGGGCCGTTCTTGACCCCGTGCGGATCCTTCTCGTCGTCGAGCCGCTGGTGGACGAAGACGAGGCACTTCTTGCTCGTTGTGCCGAGATCCTTTTGGAGCCATCGCTGCTCCGCCGGCGAGATGTACGGCTCGGTCCACTGGAAGTTGTTGGCCTTGTAGGGGGTGAAGTCCTTGCGGTAGTTGGCGTCGAGCACGATGCAGTGGAAGCCCCCGTAGTCGAAGGAGTAGTGCGGCTTCTTCGTGGCCACGGCATGGAGGAACTGGCTCTTGTCGAACCGGGCGAGGTCATGGTTGCCGATCACGTGGTAGCGCTTGCCCCGGAATCCCGCGTAGACCTTCTCGATGCGACGGAGGAACCCCATCTCCGTGTCGAAGTCCGGGCCGGAATCGACGAAGTCGCCCAGCTCGATGACGAAGTGGGGGCGGGCCTTGTTCATATCGCGGACGAAGGCGGCGAGCTTCTTCTCGGAGTCGCGGTAGTGCCGGCTGCCTCGCGTCTGGGCATCGGCGTAGTGGGCGTCGCTGAAGACGCCGAATCGGATGGGGGCTTCCGCCGCTTCGGCCGCCCTGGACCGACCGGCCAGGCTGAGTGTGGCGGAGGCCGCCCCGGCGTGCAGGAAGCGTCGTCGAGAGAGGGTCTTGTCGTGCATGATCGTTTCCCGTGCTTTCAAAGGATGGTTTCGAGTCATTGCGCCGTCGCCGCGCCTGTCGATGCACACAACGATACGCCAGAACACGACGCTTGCCAATGCGTCCGGAGCGAGGCCGGGGACCCCACTCCATGGCGGATCGCCAGACGCAGCCCACGTGGCTCGTGCATCGGTCTTGCAGCAGATCTACGTCTAATTGAGTGCATCTCGATTTCGGTTGCACGAGCATCCCCGTGCAGGTGCTGCGTATTCCTTGCCCGAGCCGCGAGATTCATCTCGCGCGGACAATCTCCGCGCAGCATAAATGCTGCGCTTCGAGCGGTTCGCGCCATACACGGCATCCCTGCAACGATTCGTTGGATGCACCCCATCAAATTCGGAAACGCCGCGTTTGGGTGTTGGCCGTCCTCGCGAGGAGGTAGAATCCTCTCGTGACTGACCAGGCAGGGTTGTCAGCGGCTCCGAAAGGGACTGTGCTCATGCGAAGACGGCGAAGCGTGCGAACAATCGGCGTGGTGGCTGTGGCGGCGATCGGGCACGGCGCGTTGGCCGAGACGCCGCGGTATGCGGATCTGCCCTTCCAGCTCGGACCGGTGCCGCCGAAAGTCGACCTGCGGAACATGGTCCGCACGCACATCGTTCGGCGGTGTTGCGAGCAGATCGACGCAGGCGCCGCGAGGCGCGTCAAGGCCTTCGAGTCGGGCACGTGGCGGGCATGGCGGGACGAGGTTCGGCGCGCGGTCCGCGAAGGGCTCGGCGAGATCCGATTCGGCAAGGACGGCCCGCCGCTCAATGTCCGGCCCGTTTCGCGGCACGAGCGCAAGGGCTATGTCATCGAGAATGTGCTCTTTGAATCGCTCCCCGGTTGGGATGTGAACGCGTCCGTGTACCTTCCGCTCGCGGAGAGGTTCCCGCCGCCGTGGCCGGCGATCGTGGTGCCGGTCGGCCACAGCGGCAAGCAGTTCGAGAACTACCAGAAGCCCGCCCAGGTGTTCGCCCTCTGCGGTTACGTCGCTTTGACGTTCGATCCACCCGGCATGGCGGGCGAGAAGCGGGCCGGCAATGATCACTTCAGCGACGGCGTGCGGTGCTACCTTACCGGGCACTCGTCGAACCGCTACTTCGTCGCCGACGCGGTGCGATGCATCGACTACCTCGCCAGTCGCAAGGACGTCGACATGAGCCGCGGCGTCGGCATGACGGGCGTCAGCGGCGGCGGGACGACGACGATGTTCGCCACGCTCCTGGACGACCGCATCGCGGCCGCGGGGCCTTCCTGCTGCGCGGTGCCGAACGCCCATCACCCCGTTCTGGATTGCTACGCGCCCTGTGCGGAGACGCTGGCGGCGGGGCGTTTCGCGGCCGGGGTGGACGACGTGGATGTCCTGATCGCCGCCGCGCCCACGCCGTTGCTGCTGATGGCGGGCGAGAGGGACGAGGTCTTCAAGATCGAGTGGTCGCGACAGATCGCCGCCGACGTGAAATGGGCCTACGAAAAGGCCGGCCACGCAGACCGTTTTGCGTTCCTCGCCGACAAGAGCGGACACGCGTACACGAGGGAGCAGGCGATCGCCTTTGCCAAGTGGATGGATCGATGGGTTCGCAAAGAGCCTGGACGGTCGTTGCCAAACATCCAGGCAGACGATCTCGAGATGGTCCCCGCGGACATGCTCAAGTGCCGTCCGCGGCAGGAGGGGAACATCTTCACGATGAACCGTTCGCTGGCCGAGGCGTTGCGGGCGAAACGCTCGGGGCTGTCGATCCGTGGCGCGGTGCGGAAGGTCGCCCATGTGGATGACGCCGACGCTATTCCCGAGGTCCGCGTCGGCGGCAAGCAACTCGTGTGGTTCCATCATCTGGAGGAGCTGATGCTCCGCCCAAACGACGACATCGAGCTGCCGGCGACGATGCTCGTACCCGCGAAAAAGGGGTGGAAGGGGGGTGCCGTGCTGTTCTTCGACGACCGTGGCCGATGGACCGAGCTGGCCCGAACGGGCATGCTCGCACGGATGTCGCGATTCCTCGATAAGGGCACGGACGGCCCGGCCGTCCTGACCGTCGACCTTCGCGGTTGGGGTGATAGCAAGCCTGCGTATGTCCCCTACGAGATCGCGGGTTGGGGCGATCGGAGTCGCTGGATCTCGTACGTATCGGCCGCGCTGGGCGATCACATCTTGGCGATGCGGATCCGGGATGGGCTCTCGGCGCTGGCGTACCTCCGCGGCCGACCGGACATCGACGGCGGGAAGATCGTCGTGGCCGGGCGGGGC
>CAZKCX010000652.1:0-4133 GCA_964550865.1 uncultured Planctomycetales bacterium | reverse complement strand
TCGTGTCCGGGTCGTACTTCGACGCCGACAGCAACGCACCGCCGCGCTCGGCCAGGAAGTAGAGCTCGAAGGCTTTCATGCCGCCTGCCTCCTTATGGCCCAGCACGAGCTTGTCGGCCTCCACGAAGGCGTGCAGCTCGTCGAGTAGGTGGTTCACGATCTGGTTGGCGAAGATCTTCCCCGCCGCGATATCGTCGCCGTAGCTGAAGCCCCCCGGCACGGTGAGGATCTGATAGCCCCGCAGGAGCGAAGGCTCCTCGATGAGGCGGTTAATGTGGACGCGGTCGGCCTGGGCCCCCGCGAGCGTCCACGCATGGGCCGTCTCCACGTCGCAGTTCGTCCCCGCGACGCGAATGATCAGCGAACGAATCGGTTCCGCCATTCGGGCAACGTCCTTCCGGGGCTACGTCTCCTCGTCCGACCGGACGCGAACCTTTAAGACGTCGGTCAGCGCCACATCCGTAGGGAATTCTAGCACGACATCCTCGCGTCCGAAATGCGCGCGGACGGCCGGGGAATGCTGAAAGATGCGGACCAACCGGGCGACCTCTTCCGCCGAGGCCTTCATCGCCGATGCGGAGAGATACGCGTCGGCCCCGGACGTCAGGTTGCGGTCCAGCCAGAGGCTCCAGCGAATCCACGACGGTGTGCGGTCGTAGTACGTCGACGCCCGGTCCAGACGCAGGCCGATCGCCTTCAACCCCGTCGTACGAAACAGGAATACCTCCGCCACGTCCCGCCAACGGATCAGTCCCCATCGCGCGAAGTGCCCGCTATGCAGCTCGATGCCGTCTTGACGCAGCACGGCCACGATCCGACCTCGCAGCAGGGAAACGGCCACCACCATCCCGAAGACGGCGGCGGCCGCGAGCAAGGCGATCGCGACCCGACGACCGCCGGCCGTATCGGCCGTGGCCAGGCCGTACACACCCAAGACGGCGAATCCGGCAACCAACACGCCCATGGCCAACGACGTCTTCAGGATGGATTGCCGAACGACGATCATGGCGCGGATCCGAAGGACGCTCCGTGGTCGCTCATCGCGCCGTAGCGAAACGCAACGCGCGAGAACACGTCGGGGATCACTCCGGCGGCTTGAGCTCCTCGACTTTGGGCAGGTCCTTCAGGCTGCTCAGGCCGAAGACCTCCAGGAAGCGCTTGGTCGTGCCGTACAGCATCGGCCGGCCGATCTGCTCGTCGCGCCCGACGATCTTGACAAGGTTCAGCTCACGAAGGCGGTTGAGCACCTCGCCGACGGCCACGCCCCGAATGGCTTCGATATCGGCGCGCAGCACGGGCTGCTTGTAGGCCACGATGGCGAGCGTCTCGAGTGCGGCCGGGCTGAGCCGCGAGTCCTGCCGTGCCCGCAGGAGCTTCACCAGCCACGGATTGAACTTCGACAGCGTGAGCATCTGGAACCCGCCGGCGATCTCCTCGATGCGAAAGGCAGCCCCTTGTTGCCCATACAGCTCGTTCAGCCGGTCGATATGCTTGCGGACCGTGCGGGCGTCGCCCACGCCCATCACCTGGGCGATCCGCTTGGGCGGCAGCGGCGAGTCGGTCGCGAAGAGGATGGCCTCGACGACACGATAGGCCTCAATGGTCTCGCCGGTCTCGGCGACGACCTCTTGTGGCTCGGCGGGCGTCGTGTCGGTCGACGCCTGGGCTTCGTCCTCCGCCGGAGGGTTCGCCTCCGCACTCGGCTCTTCCGTCTCCGAACGGGCAGCGGTGTCCGGGGCTTGCGGCTCTTCGTCCGGCGTCGCGGCGGTGTCCGCGGAGGGCTCCGTCTCGTCCACGTGTTCGTCCGTGGGGGTCTCGTCTGGGTGTGTCGATTCCGTCATGGCGGCACTATATCGACGCGCCGCGAAGCCGTCCAGATTGACGACGCGGCGTCTTGCCACGTGCTCGCGAGGCTCGCTATGCTTGATGTGTTCCCATGAAATACATCCTGGTCGCCATCTTGGTCGTCTTGGGCGTGTGGTCGATGGTCGCCTGGCGGATCACACCCGAGACCCGAGCCCGACAGCATGTGGTGGTGCTTTCGCTCGCGCCGCCCGACCGATGGCGAAACCTGCCGAAGGTCTCCAAGCCGCCCCTCGTCGCGCGCATCGATTCGGTCTGCGGCCGGCGCCCCGTGGCCCGCGACGGTCTCCATCTCGTCGTCCTTGCCGGGGAGGCGGGCTACGATCGCGCCGCGCTCTGTCGCGGGCGGGACTTCCGCAACGCCTTTGCCGAGACGGGCGTGTCGAGCCGGCAGTGGACGCTGCCGTTCCAGCTCGATCTCGAAGGCCCAGACGGGACCACGAGCCTCGACTGGCGAATGAACCTCCGCACGCTCGCGGACGACGCGAGCCGCGTGCTCGTCTACCTGCGCCACGTCTTCGAGGCCGAATCGCGGCGACCGCTGCAGCAGGCGATGTTCCACGGCGTCGATCGCCCCCGCGACTGGCGGGTCTCTCTCTATCGCATGACCGACCCGCACCCGCAGCGCCGCTTCGAGCTGGCCGCATTCAACCGGTGGTTTCCCGAATGCTATCTCCGGCTCGTGGCCGTTGATCGCAAGAGCGGCGGTGTGCAGCAGGTCATCGTCCAGACGTGCAGCAAGGTCGGGCCGAACATCATCGACGTGTATGGGCTGCGCCAACTCCAGATGTACGTCAACACGGGCATCCTCCGCGACCTGACCGAGGACGCCCAACGCATGGGCTTCTCCTTGGATCGAACGTACGCGAAGCTCGCGCCCGCGCTCTGCATCGACGGCCGGCAATACTGCTACCCGTGCAACGTCAACATCCGGATTCTGTTCTACAACAAGAATCTCTTCGACCGGTATGACGTGGAGTATCCACCGACGCATCGCATCATCGACTGGCTGGAGTTCGTCCGCGAGTACGCCGAGCCGCTGACGATCCGTCGTCCCGGTCGGTCGGTGCCGCTGCACTTCGGGCTGACGCTGGACGGCTACGAGCACTTCATCTATCAGGCGGGCGGGCAGCTCTACACCCCCGACGGCACACGGGCGGCGATTGACTCTCCGGAGGCCATCGCGGGGCTCCGGATGTACCAGGACCTCATGCACAAATACAACGTCATGCCGAACCCGTCGCAGAAGGTCAACATGAGCGGCCAGGGAGGCTACAGCTGGGTCTGGATGAACTGGTTCGGCGCGCAGAAGATCGCGTGCATTCGCGTCGGCAAGTGGGCGCTGAACACCTTTCGGAGGTACATCGCCGAGCAGCGACGCCGATTCGCGAAGCGCTTCCCGGACGCGGTCATCCCCACCGATCCGAAAGAGCTTCGCGCCTGGACCAAGCAGTGGATGATCGACCATCCCGACCCGGTTGACTGGCCGCCGCTTCGGCTGGGCGCGACGTTCGTGCCGCGGATGCCGGGCTGTGAGCCCACCTACCTGATGGACCATAAGAGCGCGGCCATCCCCGTCCGACGGCTCAACCCGAAGGTCGACCACGCACTGGACTTTCTGCGATTCCTCACGGGCGAGGAGTACTGTCAGATCATCAACGACGGGGCCGACTCGTTGCCCGGCAATCCCAAGTACGCGACGCTCGAGCGCCAGATCCATCCGGAGTGGCCCGAGGAGCGGGACATCCACCACCTGACGAACGAGGCGACGAAGTGGGGCTATGTCCGCCAGGTGAGCCCGTTCGCCGACGAGCTCGTCACGGAACGGATCCTCTACATGCAGGTGCAACGCCTGGAGACCGACCCGGACTTCACCGCCGCTGAGGCCGCCCGAATCGCCGCCAAGGACATCAACGACGCCATCCAGCGCAGCCTTCGCGACAATCCTACGCTGCGAGCGCGATACGAGAAGCTCGTCGGGCAACGGCAAGAAGGACTCACCCCCGCGGGGGACACTGCCCGCAGAGCAGCGGCACCCAAGACCATCCCCTCCGGCGGTGAGGAACGTGAATTCACGCGCCAAACCGACCCAGGGTCGGGGCAGAAGCCCAAGCGGCGTCTCGACGCCCCACCCCACAGGGAGCCGCCTCAAACCGCCCGGGGCTTCAGAGAAATGCCCACGCAATCGACAACGCGGACGGCAGCGCTCCATGGAGCGCTGCGTCAACCGACCGCGCGCCACAGACAAGACGGGTGGCCCATCGCTTCAG
>CAZKCX010000651.1:0-4135 GCA_964550865.1 uncultured Planctomycetales bacterium | reverse complement strand
GGATGGCCTCTTCGGTCCGCATGTAGATCGGACCCTTGCCTTCCATGACGTCGAGCATCATCAGCCAGTTCCGCAGGTTCGCGGGAACAGGCTTGACCTTGCCGTAGGGAGCCCACTTGTCGAGCTCATCGGCACGGGTCTGCATGTAGGCTTCGCCGAGGGCGTTGGTCGCCCGCGACTTGAACAGGAGGAACCAGGCGCCGACCGGCCCGTACGCATCCTTGAACCGCACGGGGATGAAGCGGACCTCCTGGCAGGTCATCTCGGCACCGGCCCGGATGGTGAAGTACGCGCTCGAGCCGCTGTTCCACGGGGGATACCAGGCACGACCGAGACCTTCCCCGGCCGAACGCGGCTTGAACACGTGGACCGCACCACCCATCGCACAGAGAACGGCCTTGGCCTTGAAGATGTAGAATTTGTTCTCGCGTATGCTGAAGCCCACCGCGCCGGCGATCCGATCGCCGTCGAGAATCGGCTCGACGAGGAAGATACGCTCGTAGATATTGTCCAGGCCGAGCGCGTTCTTGGCGGCCTCGGCCACGACGACCTTGTAGCTCTCGCCGTTGATCATCAGCTGCCAACGGCCTTCGTGGACGTAGTTGCCGTCGGCGTCCTTCCAGATGGGCAGGCCCCACTTCTCGAAGAGGTGGACCGACGAGTCGACGTGGCGGGCGATGTTCGCCACGAGGTCTTCGCGGGTGACGCCCATCAGGTCGTTGCGAACGTATTCCACGTAGTCCTTCAACGTGTTCTGGCCGTCCTTCAGGCCCACGTACTGGTTGATGGCCGACAAGCCCATCGCGACCGCGCCGCTGCGGTCCATCGCGGCCTTGTCCACCAAGGTGACCTGGAGATTGTTCTCCTTGGCCCAGTGCGCGGCTTCGACCGCCGCCCCGCAGGCCGCCATGCCGCCGCCAGCGATCAAGAGATCGGTGGTGACTTCAACTGTCTCAAAATCTGGCATTGTTTTTCACCTTCCCATTTCTCTGGGTTGCTTTGCGAAACAACCTGCAGGCCTACAGGCCGGCAAGCTTGTCCAAACCACTCGAAGCCGGCTCGGTGAACAGCTCCGGGCTGCTCAGGTCGTTGCCGCCTTCCCCGTACCCGCCATCGGGTACGGCCGAACCTTCCGCCGTCGTCCGAATCGGGAACTTGAACCGCTTGAGCATGCCGTTGCGGAACTTCACCGTCCACATGATGGCGTCGGTGCTCCGCATCGGCGAGACAGTAGCGCCCATCGGCACGAAGTCGGCATAGCCGCGAACCTCGATTGCCTGCACGGGGCAGATCTTGACACAGTTGTAGCATTCCCAGCACATCTCGGGTTCCCGATTGTAGGCCTTCATCTGCTCCTTATCGAGCACCATCAGGTCGTTCGGGCAAATGTACTGACATGCTGTCTTGTCCAGCGCCTTGCACCCGTCACACTTCTCGGGAATTACATAGCTAGGCATTGATGTACCTCCTTAGGGCTCGTCCAATCACTTCGCTAATATGCCATGCGGCCCGTCGGACATCCGTTACGACGATTCGGAGGCACCTCGGTAACCCACCGTCAGTGTGCCGGGAACGATCCCAAGAGAACGGCTCGAATCGCTCCGGCAGTGCGTCGCATCCGACAGCCGACCGCCTTGTTGAGGAAGCTTACTTCTCTTTCGTAGTCACGGGAATGGCCCAGAAGACCCCATTGCTCTTCTTGATCTCTGCCTCTTTCTCAGCACCTTCCAGTACCAACGGCTTGAGCTCGGGTGGTCCATGCGGGCGGATTACGTTGGCCACAGGATTTCTCCTCACTATTGACAAACTGCGGTTTCATCGCCGTGAGCGACGGTAACGTGACGTCCTCCGAGCACCTGCATCTCCCGGGGGCCCGCCTGCCCATGGCAATTGCGTTGTAATCGGGTGTCGAGCACTGGCTTTCCGAGTCTCGCCCGCCAGCGGAGACCCTCGAAAAGCCGGTTGTCATGGCACCGAATGGAGTGTCAGGCCGGGCATTCGCGATTCGGTGCGACTACCACAACGTGGTACTTTTCACGCTGTGGGCCACCCATGATCCTGCGCCCAGGAATTTCTGTCAAGGGCACGGACGGAGAAAATCTGCAAAATCGGATCGCCCCTTTCCGCCCCAGGAACTCTCGCTTCCCGGGAACCCCCGCCGACCCGGTCCGCCCCTCTGCCATCCGGAATCCCTGGCCTCACGACGCGCCATATGCCCGTTCCGCCCCGATGACCCACGCCCCCCAGGATTCCTTGTCCTTCGGGACATGAATTCCTGTCGCCATCGCGGCAGGGATTTGGTAAACTCTGCCGACTGAGTATCATAGACTCTGGCCGGTCAGAACACTACTTCTACCCCGGGCTCGTAGGAGCGAACAACATGATCGGGGCCGTTCGGCGCGACGACATCGTCTCGCGAACCCTGCACCGCATTCTCGATATCAGCCTAATCTGGGCCGCCCTGGTCCTGGGTTTCCTGGTGAAGGCAGGGATGGTCCGGGCCGGCATTGAGTTCGGCGGGGCATTCCAGCCATTCGGCGTAGCTGAAGTCCTCTCCACGTTCGCCGCGGTGGCCGTCCTCTGGCTCGTCTCCACCTCGATCCTCGAGACCTACAGCTACAAGCGCGAGCTGCCCGAGACGATCTCGAACCTCACCGGCGCGCTCGCGCTGACCTTCGCGCTCTTCATCGTCTTCGCCTATGTCACGCGGGTCTTCGACTACCCGCGGCTGTTTCTGGCCGTGTTCGGCGTGACGGGCGCAGCGCTCCTGGCGATCAGTCGCATCATCAAGCAGATGATCCGGCACTCGCTGCAACAGCGAGGCAGACTGCTCAAGCGGGTGGGCATTGTGGGCACGACACCTTCGGCCTCTCGCTTGATCGAATACCTCCGACAGAATCCGACCTATGGTCTCAGGGTGGAGGGGATCATCACGGATGATTCTCTCCCCGATGAGCTGAGTCGCGAGCGAATCCTGGGTCGAACGAAAGAGCTGGAGGAGGTAATCGAAGAGCACCGTCTCGACGAGCTGATCGTGGCCTTGCCCGGAAGCTGCCACCAGGAGATCGTCGACATCGCCCACCGCTGTCAGGGGCAGAGCGTACGTCTCCGCGTCGTTCCGGACCTGCTGGATGTCATCACCGTTCGCGCCACGCTCAGCGAGATCGGCGACATCCCGCTCATCGGGCTGCGCGACCCCGTCATCAATGGCTACAACGCGATTATCAAGCGGGCGTTCGATATCGTCCTCTCGGCGTTCATCCTCGTCGTTTCGTGGCCGATCCTGCTGGCGACGGCGATCGCCATCAAGTTGACGTCCCGAGGTCCTGTCTTGTATCGCCAGGAACGCGTCGGCGAGAACGGGCGAACCTTCTGCATGTATAAGTTCCGCTCGATGATCGAGGGCGCGGATGAGGCAGTCGACGTCGAAACGCTCAACGAACCCCTCGTAAAGAAGCGACCGAACGATCCGCGCGTCACCTCGGTAGGGCGCCTGCTGCGACGCTGGAGCATCGATGAGCTTCCCCAGTTCTTCAACGTGCTCCGCGGCGACATGAGCGTCGTGGGACCGCGCCCGGAAGAGCGCCGCATCGTCGACCACTACAACCTCTGGCATCGCAAGCGGCTCTCCGTCAAGCCCGGGATCACCGGCCCGATGCAGGTCGACGGCCGCGCCGATCTGAACCTGAACGACCGCGTCCGCCTCGAAGTGATGTACATCCAGAACTACTCCCTGCTGGAGGACGTCAAGTACATCGCCAAGACCCTCCCCGCCGTCTGGCGTGGCAAGGGCGCGTACTGAATGACGGTTGTGGTTGACCGTTCTTCCCCGACTCGTCCGCCTTGCTGCACGCGTGCCGGCATCGCCCCTCCGAAGAGGTCAAGGCGTATTCTCCGCGCGGGAATCCGGACGAGACGGATCCCTCCTGGGAAGCGCTCGAACGCGCGACTGTGCGTGCGCAAGAAACCGGGGGCGACGCGCGACTTGCCGCCCTCGCCCCCTGGTCTCGATCCCTGTGCGACGACCCCCACGAGCGCGTCGCCCCCTGGCCATCTGGCTAGAGCAGCTTCATTTCACCTGTAGCGTATAGCCGGCGTGGCGCATGCAGTTCGCGGCATCCGACGGGGTCACCTG
>CAZKCX010000650.1:0-4136 GCA_964550865.1 uncultured Planctomycetales bacterium | reverse complement strand
GAACGCCGAGAAGGTGTACGTTGCGATCGTCGAGGCCGAGGGTGCTGAGCGGTCGGACGCCAAGCCAAAGGAGATCGTCCGGTTCACGGGCGGCAACTCGAACACCTTCCGCCGGCGGCTCTTCGAGACGGACGAGCACCAGGGCAAGCGGGTCCGCATCCGCGTGGTCGATCGCGCCATCGATTCGTGGGGGCACATCAACTTCGGCGGCATCCTCGAGCGGGGCAAACCCGTGCCGATGAAGTAGCAAAAGGGGGACAGGCTACTTTTCTGCGTCCTCTGTCTTCACGTGTCGCGACGCCATGATGCAGATTGCACTGATTGGGCGAGCTAAGAAAGACTTCAAAGAAAAGTAGCCTGTCCCCCTTTTTGCCACGTCGCCTCAATCTACAGATCGTCCACCAGACTCTCGCCGATCGTCGTGCTCTGCAGCTCCAGGCCGAAGAGGTCTTTGGCCGTCACGGCGAGATCCCCAATGCGGACATCCCGATCCAAGGCCCCGGTCGCGCCGCCCGGTCGTGAAATCCCCATCACGATGGGCTGCGTGTCGGTCGACCCGTGCCCACCCGTGAACAGGTAGAGCGGGCCGAGGAACATCCAGTCCGGCACGGAGATCCCCAGATTGCCCAGTCCGGTTCCGTACACGGGAAGCTCCCACCGGTTACGGGCCAGCAAGATCAGGTCGGGCCAGACCATGGTCTGCTCGGCATCGGTCTCGACGAACCACTTGTGATACAGCTCACCGGGCAGGCAGACGTCCTCCTTGCCGTGGATCATCTCGTCGCGATCGATCACGAACCACGGGCACTCCCATTCGCCCGTCTCGGGGTTCAAGGCGAGATGCGACTCCAGCAGCTCCTTCGCCGCCCGGACGGTTTCCTTCCCACGACGCCAGTAGACCAGTGCGAAGCTGCACGCGCTGAAGGGCGTGATCGTTCGTTCGGTCCCCAGCCCCGCGTCGAGGAGGAGCTTGTAGTAGTCCGTCGCGGCCTGCAGCTCCCGCTGATGCTGCATGCCCTGCCCGCGAAGATACGTGACCATGCTGTGATCGCTGACGATCATGACGGTCGCGTTGTCGAGTGCGCCCTGTCGACGCAGGCCGTCGATCAGGCGGCCGAACTCCGCGTCCGTGTCGCGGATGGCATCGAGGATCGGTTCGACGAACAGTCGCGGGTTGGTCGTCGAGACGATCTGATACAGCGGATCGTCCGGGCAGAACAGCTGCGGACGCTGGTATACGTCACCGGGCATGCGCAGGTCCGTATCCCAGGCGGCGCCGATCGCGTGGCCGCTGTCATCGGGCTGAGCAAGCAGGATGTAGGCCATGTCGGGCGATTCGTTCTGGAACACCGACAGCGCCGCATCAACGACCCACGAATCCGGTGGGAAGCTGTCCGGCTTGGCGCGCATCCCGAGAGTCAGCGGATTGCCGCGCTGATACAACGATTCCGGATCGCACCGGGCGTCGGGATCCGACGGCGGATCGCAGATGCTATGACTGTACGGGGCGGGCACGTAGTCCGGGTATTCCCCTTCCTCTCCGTGCACGATCAAGTCGACCACCCCGGTGTTGGTGAACATCTTGCCGACCCAACCCTTGCCGGTGATGAAGGCCGTCGTCGCGTCGGGGTTCCGACGCTTCCACGCATGGAACAGCGTATCCACCGTCCGCCCCTGATCGTCTCGGGCCCAGTCGAGGCAGATATCCTCGGTCTCCGGCTTGCCGCGCCAGTTCCATCCCATGAGCTGGGTGCTGACGCTGATGATGCCGGTTTGCCCGGACGACGTGCCGGCCAGCGCGTTGAGATGGTTGCTGTCGGTGGCCGCGGGCAGGTAGTCCTTGGCGTTCGGATACCAGACAGAGCTATACAAGAAGGCCTTGAGGTGCGGCATGAGCCAATCGCCGCGTTGGCCCGGGCCGTCGCCGCGGGAATTCAATCCGAGGTACGCCGGATGCAACGCGTCGAGCGCGATATAGATCAGCTTCTCCGGCTTGCGTTGTCGGACGAGACGTTGCCCGATCCTGAGCGGGCCTCGCGCATGCGCCCAGCGGGGCGTGAGCGCCAACCCGGCCAGGCCGGCGCCGGCCGTCTTGATGAATCGCCGTCGCGAGACGGGCGATCGCTCGGACGGCTTCGACGTCTTCTTTCTGCTTGTGGAGTCTTCGCGGTTGTGGTGAGTCATCGGTAGTCATCCTCCCTTCGGTGTAGTGATGAAAACTCAAATGGAGTGGCGTGGAGGCGTCCGTGGCAGGTTTCCTAGGATGAGCCCCTAGTCATTCCATTGTAGCGCGGCGAATCCCCGAGGTTACAGGTTAGCGGACAAAAACCGCGAAAAACTTTGCAGCGGATCGGTGTAACCGCGCGCCGGCCGCGCGCCACAAACCTCTGTGGAGTGAGCGGCATGTTGAAGACGTCCAAGAGAGGTGGAAGATGCGTCATGACACGCAAGGAGAGAAAGACATGTCCACGAACAAAGCCCTGATTGCGGTAACGATCTGTGTCGCGGCGGCCATGCTCTGGCTGCTCCGCCCCGCGCCCGTGAGCGCGGAAACGGCGTTCTTATCGGCCGCTGGAGAGGAGGGAACGCTACCGGGGATGGCGCTGCATCCGGAAGGGGGCGTGATCCGGAAGCTGATCCGCGCGAGGATGCAGTCCCTCCGAACGCTGCGAGCGAACCTGGACGTCACGGAGGAGCAGCGCGAGAGAATCCGCGCGATCCGGACAAAGCATCGCGACGAGTTGCTTCCGCTCTTCGAGGAGGTCGTGAAGGCCCGCCGCGCGCTCCGCAAGGCCGCGACGGCCGAGAGCGCCAACGAAGAAGACATCCGCGCGGCGGCGGACGCGCTCGGGAAGGCCATGGGCGATCTGGCGGTACGCGGATCGAGCGTCTTCGCCGAGGCGAAGGACGTGTTGACGACCGAGCAGTTGGAGGTGCTTCGCGCGCATCGGGCCGAGCGGGAGCTGCAGGTGGATCGCGCACTGGACGAGGTCCGGTCCAAGTAGGATCATCGGGCCCGTGGGAGCGACCGTTCTTGGATTTGGAGCCCGGAGGCGGATCGAGCCTGACGATTCCGGGCTGTCGCGGCCTCGATCCGCTTTCGTTCGCCGAGGGGCAGTGCGTGGATGATCGGCCCGTGAACTTGGAGGACGCCCGGGATGTCCGCGCGACGCTCGAGGGCGACGGGGAGGCGTACGGACGTCTGGTCACGCGGTATCAGCAGGACATTGCGCGCTACCTCTGGCGGTTCACCCGCGATCGTACCGCCCATGATGAGCTGGTGCAGGATGTCTTCGTCGAGGCGTACTACAGCCTCCGGAACTACGAGGGACGCGGACGGTTGCTCGCGTGGCTGCGGCGCATCGCCACCCGTTGCGGCTACCGATACTGGAAGCGTCGCAAGGGCGTGTCGGAGGAACCCGCCTTGCCCCTCGACGCGGCGGAAGAAGCGATGACGACTCCGGACACCGATCCGGACCCGGCGGAGGCGGCCGAGACGGCTCATGCTATACTGAGGCGATTGCCGCCACGAGATCGCCTGGTGCTGACGCTCCTGTACCTGGAAGAGCGGTCGGTCGAGCAGATCGCCGAACTGACCGGGTGGTCACGCACCATGGTCAAGGTGCAGGCCTATCGCGCGCGAGGCAAAGTGAAGAAGCTGTTCGAGAAATGAGGTTGCGCGGTGCATGTGGATGACGTACTAGCCAAGCTGGGCCGAGCGGCCCGGAAGGAACCCGCGCCCGAGGTCGACGTGACCGAGGCCGTCTTGAGACGAGTACGGACCGGTTCGGCCCCTTCGATGGGCGCATTGGCCATAGTTGCGGGTGTATCCGCCGCCGCCGCGGCGGTGGTCGTGGCCTTCGCCCTGCAGGCGTGGTGGGAATGGCAAGACCCGTTTGCCCAGATGTTCCTGGGCGCGAATCTGGTGATCGAATGAGCGACACGCCCTCGAGTGTCGAGAGAGGCGCGAAGCCGGCCGCGCCGCTCCCCAAACGTCGCCGCTGGCCGACGATCGTCCTCGCGCTCGTCTTGCTGGTCTCGGGGATCGCGATCGGGTCGGGGTTGACGGTACTCGTCGTCCTCCGCCGCGTGCACGACCGCTTGCACCATCCCGAGCAGCTTCCCGCCGATGCGAC
>CAZKCX010000649.1:0-4141 GCA_964550865.1 uncultured Planctomycetales bacterium | reverse complement strand
GCCGCGGCATTCATGCCGCGCGGCCGCGCCGGATGAATCCGGCGGCTCGACGTAGCTCGCCTCAAGCGGCTCGGGTGCCGCAGCGGGTTTCGGTACCTCCGATTCGCCACAGCCGATGACGGGGATGAACAGAGACGACGCAATCGCGTAGGCGAACGTCTTTGGGATTCGAATGCGTCCTCCTCCGGCAATGCAGGGCATCGGCTGTGTTGTGGCCCCTCGCCTTGGTGCCCGCAATCGAGCCCCCGTCGAGAACGGTCCTACAGCAGCTCATTCGATGGGCAGAGATCGCGCGTCACGAAACGATGGCCCGTCGGCCGGCACAAGAATACCTCAAGCGCGCGTCAGTATACCGCCTTTGGATTTCTGTTTGCCATAATTCGATGTTTACTCTTCGTGAACATCGACGAAAACAGAGATGATGGCAGGCCGTGCATCGCGGGATTGCGGACCGTCAGCCGGCACCTGACGTGGCTCTACGATTTCGGCTCCCGCCCAGAGCCTTACCGCCCGCCCCAGCGCAAATCCCCCTCGACAGCCGAGTGGTCCGACAGCGCCCCCACCTTCGGGTCACGGAACTTGTTCACGCGAACGTCGAGCGGCTCGAGTCGATGCGGACCCGCCGGTGGGTTGTACAGGAAGACGTAGTCGATGCGCTTGCCGCCATCGGGCTTGAGCTGGCGAGAGGTCCCGCCGTCCTGGTCGGCCTTGAGGTGCGGCCATAGATCGATGAACCGGGCGCCGGGCCGCGCAGCGCGGTAGGTCTCGATCATCCGATGATACGCGGATCCCTTGCGGGCGCGCTCCGAGGGATTGCCCTGTGTGTTCATGTCGCCCATCAATAGCGTCGGTCGCTTCGGATCGGCGTGCTTCCGCACGAATGCGGCCAACTCCTTGTACTGCACGCTTCGGACCGCGCCGTCCTTGCTTTCCAGATGCGTCACGAAGACATCGACGAACGTCCTGTCCGACGCCCTCTTGGATCGCTGGATCCGCGCATGGACGGCCCCCTTTGCCGCGAAGCCGTCGGCCAGAAACCCGTACTTCTTCGGACTCGAGCCCACGCTGTAGACCGTGGTGTTCGCGGCCAGGAACGGCAGGCGGCTCGCGATCGCGCATCCGCCGTTGAAGCGATGGTCCGGTTTCGGGCTGACGATCACGTGGAAGTCGTCGCCCCAGGCCTTGCGCAGCTGCTGGAGCAGCAGCTCGCGATAGCGCTCGTCGAACACCTCGTTCAGCCCGACGATGTCGAACTTGGCGACCGCGCGACCGATCGTCTTGGCGCGGTAGCTCGGATCGCCGCGGTCGTTGACGACGCCCGCCAGCCCGGGCAGGAACTGCACGTTGTAGACGATGACCCTTAGCTCGTCGGCCTTCTCCACCGCGCTCGCGAATCCCGCGATGCCTGGGCAGACGAACGCCGCCGCAATCGCCGCCGCGAACCCGAGGCCTCTTCCTGTGCCAACCTTGACGTTCATGAGCATCCGCCTGTGTACGAAATCGCATTCTACCTCGTGGCCGTCTCCGGCAGAGGCGCTTGCGGCACTGCCGGAACGGGCGAGGGCGTTCGGGAACGGTGACCACGCCGTTTCGGTTGGCCGCTGGACCATTGTGGCTCAGTTGCCCCCGGCTGGGCAATCCCAGACCTCGAGGCCGGGTTCGCCGTGCCTTGTCGTGAGAGGTTCCCGCCCGCGGGTCCTCACGGGCACGATGCCCATGCTGCGCTCCGGATTCCGCGCAACATACCGGGTCATTGAAATCAGCCGGCGAGACGTATAGGGTGCGAAGGCGCACGTGCTCCATCCTTGGAGCAGGACTCAACCCATCGAGGTGGCGTATGGCATCGGAGACGAGACGGGACTTCGTCAAGCGGTCGGCCACGGTGGCCGCCGGAATCGGGGCGGCGGGGTCGTCGGGTCCGGCCCACGGCGTAACGGGCGCGAACGAACGGATTCGCATCGCCGTGGCGGGGCTTCGTTGGCGCGGCTGGGATCATGTGAAGTACTTCATGCGGCTCAAGGGCAAGGGCGTCGACGTGCCCGTCCTGTGCGACATCGACGAGAAGCTGCTCGCCAAGTATGTCGGAGAACTCACCAAGCTCCGCGGCGGCAAGAAGCCCGAGGGCATCGTCGACTACCGCAAGGTGCTCGAGGACAAAACGATCGACGCCGTCGGACTCGCGATGCCCAACCACTGGCACGCCCTCGGCACGATCTGGGCCTGCCAGGTCGGCAAGGACGTCTACGTCGAGAAGCCCGTCGCCTGGTGCATCGACGAGGGACGCAAGATGGTCCAGGCGGCCCGGAAGTACAACCGCGTCGTCCAGGTCGGGCTGCAACGGCGAAGCCAGCAAGACCTCCGCGAGGCGGCCAATAAGATCCGCGCGGGCATCCTCGGCGACGTCTACATGTCGCGATCGGTCATCTTCAAGCGACGCGACTCGATCGGCTTCAAGAAGCCGACCACCCCTCCGAAGCACATCCACTTCGACCTGTGGCTCGGCCCCGCGAAGGAGGAGCCCTATCACGCGAACCTCGTGCACTACAACTGGCACTGGTTCTGGAACTTCGGAAACGGCGAGATCGGCAACAGCGGCATCCATCGTTTGGACCTCGCCCGGATGACGCTCGGCAAGGGCGTGCCCGTGAAGGTCTCCAGCAGCGGCGGACGCTACGGCTACGAGGATCAGGGCCAGACGCCCAACACGCAGGTCACCACCTGGACGTACGAAGACGGCACGATGATGGTCTGCGAGGTGCGAGGCCGCTATACCAACTCCGAGCCTACGCTCGGCGCGAATATCTACTACGGCTCGCAGGGCTACTGGGGCGGGAAGGAGCCGAGCTTCGGGTTCGGCGGCAAGCCCTACGCCGGCAAACCCGCGTCCGAAGCGAACGGCGAGCCGGTGCCCGGCGACGGCTGCCCGAACCACTTCCTCAACTTCATCCAGGTGATGCGAAGCCGGAAGATTGAGGACCTGAACTGCGACATCCTTGAAGGACACCGTTCGACCATCTTGCCGCACATGGCGAATGCCTCGTATCGGCTGGGCCGGACGCTGTCGTTCGACCCGAAGACCGAGCGATTCGTCGGCGACGGCGCGAAGGAGGCCAACGTCTTCCTCAAACGCGAATACCGCAAGCCGTTCGTCGTGCCGGAGACGATCTGAGGTTGTTTCTAGGAAGGGTTAAACCGTGCGTCACAAAACGCTTCCATTGGGGTGGCCCATGGCTTCAGCCGTGGGGGACGCGAATCTCTGATTGAATTCGTGCCTCCCACCTCTGAAGGGGGCCACCCAAGTCGCGCGAGCTTCCAGAGCGTTCTTGCAGGTGGCTTAGCCCCGGGTCAGGTCGGGGCACCAACTAGAGAAAAGACGGCCGCGGAGAATGCGGCAGACCATACCAACCGCAGGAGAGTGAGCGATCTTATGAAACCCGTGAATCGACGACAGTTCATCCAACGCAGCGCGACCGCCGCCGCCGCCGCGGCCACCGTCGCCAAGTCTACCGGTCCCGCCTTCGGCGTGGTGGGTGCGAACGAGAAGATCCGCGTCGCCACGGCCGGCGTGCACGGCCAGGGCTTCTATCACGTCAATCAGCTCATGAAGATCAAGGACAAAGGCGTCGACGTCGTCGCCCTGTGCGACATCGACGAGAACGTCCTCGCCGACCGCGCGGCCAAGCTCGAGAAGATGCGTGGCGAAAAGCCCAAGACCTACATCGACGTCCGCAAGCTGCTCGAGGACAAATCGATCGACGCGATCACGATCGCCACGCCCAACCATTGGCATGCCCTCATGGCGATCTGGGCCTGCCAGGCCGGCAAGGACGTCTACGTCGAGAAGCCTTGCTCCTGGTGCATCAGCGAGGGCCGGAGGACCGTCCAGGCCGCTCGGAAGTACAAGCGGATCGTCAAGGTCGGCCAGCACCTCCGCAGCCGTCCCGACAACGGCAAGGCCACCGCGCAGCTCCGCGCCGGCATCATCGGCGACGTCTACATGGCCCGAAGCCTCGTGTTCCGTCGACGCGAGTCGATCGGCGTCAAGCAGCCGACCGAACCGCCGAAGCACATCCACTTCGATCTGTGGCTTGGCCCGGCCCCGAAGCAGCCGTACCACGAGAACCTCGTCCACTATGACTGG
>CAZKCX010000648.1:0-4155 GCA_964550865.1 uncultured Planctomycetales bacterium | reverse complement strand
ACCTTCCCCTCGCCCCAACACTGGATCTTCAACGTGTAGTCGTCGCTCGTGGTCGACGGCTTGTAGCGGATCGCCCGCTTCTCGAAGCCCTTGCCCTCGGTCTGGATCGGCAGGCACGCACCTGCGCCGGCGCCCTCGAAGCACACCGAGCACTTCGCGTCGCCCTCGCGGGCGATCACGACGTAGCCCACGACCTCCCGGCCCTCCACCGCGCCGAGGCCGGACTGACTCAGCATGGCCATCGAGTCGTTGCCTTGCCCTTCGAAGACGGGCGTGTGCTCGCCGACGAACGAGTCCTCCTTCTCCATCGTGATGCGCGCCGCGCCCTGCTTGTCGACCTTCCACGGCGATTCCTTGCCGCCGACGGGGTGGAAGAACTTGCGGTCCTGCACCATCTCGGCCCAGATGCCGCCGTAGATGCAGCGACCGAGGTGCTCGATGAACTGCCCGTAAATGTACGGATGGATCGCCTCGCGGGTCTTGGCCGCGTCGATGGTGATGGCCGGCTTGAGCGGTTTCGTCTCGATCAGCTCGAGCTGGACGTCGTCGTACCAGGCCTTGCCCGTCGAGAGTCCCCATCCGCCGAAGAGGCAGTTGACCTGGATGGTGTCGCGCTCGCCTGTCTCGAACTCGACCTGGACGCGCGTCCAGTCATGCGTTCCCGTCAGCGGTGGCGTGTGGGCGCGATCGAGCTGATGCACGTTGAAGAGGGCACCCTTGCCGGTGGTGTTCTTCACGTCCTCGGTCTTGATCCAGCCGGAGAGGCGATACGTCGACCAGGGCCGGACCACGACAAAGGTCTCCCAGGAGAGATCGCCGCCGGCCTCGGAGGCGATCATCACGCTCCGCTTGCCGGTGCGTGCGGTCTCGGCATATACGAACTGTCCCTTGCCCTGCCAGGTATGCGGCTTCCAGTCGGCGGGGGCATCGCCCTTGGCCTGCTCGAACGAGGGATTCTTCAGCTCGGCCACGGCATGTCTCGGGCCGGCGCAACCGCAGGCGATCACCAACAGTGTCGGGATGATCCATCCGTATTCGCACATTGGGTGTCCTCCTTCCGGCAATGGTTCCTCCGCGGGCGGGAACGAAGCATAACATCATCGCCGGTGGGGAACCACCACGCCCTTGCTACCTGGCTGCCGAGGTCTACAGCTTGAACCGTGGCGCCTTCTCGTTGATCATGCGGCCGGCGGCACGTGCGGCCTACGAACGACAGGGACCCCGCGGGAAGACGATCACATGGGCAGAATCCTCGGCATCGATTACGGCCGACGTCGCATCGGCCTGGCGATCAGCGATGTCGGTGAGGCGCTGGCCTCGCCGCTGACGACGCTCGAGGCCAACGGGAACGCGGAGGACGACGCACGGAAGGTCGTCGAGGTTGCGGACGCCGAGGACGCCACGGCCTTCGTCGTCGGGCTGCCGCTGAACATGGACGGCACGGAGGGCCCGCAGGCCAAGCTCACGCGCGCATTCGGCGCGCGGCTCGAACGAGGCGCGCCCGGCAGGCCCGTCACATTCTGGGACGAACGCCTCAGTTCCTTCGCGGCCGACCAGCTCCTCGCCCAGGCCGATCTGACCCGCGCGAAGCGCAAGAAGCGTCGCGATCCCATCGCCGCCCAGGTCGTCCTGCAGGCGTATCTCGACGCCCGAGGCGATAAGACTCAGCTGTTACCCCCGTCCAACGACGACGCGTGATCCCGAAGCGCACGGCGCGAGGGGCCGTGCACCACAGGCTTTCGCGCTCGCTCGGGTATGCTTATCGAGCCACAGGGTCGCGCTCGCCGGGTGCGGGCAAGCGGACGGACGCCAGGAGGATCACGCCGACGATCACCATCGTGAGCGCCGGCACCCAGACGTGCATCGGTAGACGGCCCTGGGCGAGCTCATTCAAACCAAGCCACTCGCGTACGGCCTCCGATCGGCTGATGACGACCACGCTCGCGTTGTGCATCGCGTGGGCCAGGATCGCCGGGAAGATCGATCCCGACTGCCAGCACAGGTATGCCAACACCAGCCCCAACAGCGCCGTAATGGGAATGCGGTAGATCAGGCCGTGATAGAGCGAGAACACGAGCGCCACGCCGACGAGCGCCCACCCCTTCCCCAGCCGCTCCCGCAGGCCTGCCAGGAGCCAGCCGCGGAAGAGCAGCTCCTCGCACACGGCCGGCAAGAGGCCTACGCAAAGGACCGCCGCTACCAGCGGCAGGTCGTTGATCGCCCGATCCGCCTGGGCGAGCGCCTCACGTAGCGATTCCGGCATGGGGAGGATCTTCTGTTGGAGTGCATGGAACTCGATGGCCAGGGCCCACGTGCCGAGCCCGATCAGCACGGCCGCCAGCCAGCCGCGCACCCGACCGGGCCGGAGCGAGAACGTGCTGCGGGAATCGATCTTGAGGTAGATCGCCAGGGCCAACGGCGGCAGGGCGAGCGTGGGGACCATCCATAACGTGGTCCAGACGAACGACGACGGCTCGCCCGTGGCCGTGGCCGACGTGATGATGCCCTGGACATGGAACCAGATCGGGAACAGCACGGCGACCGTCAGCAGCGCCTGCGGGGCGGTCGGCAGCCTGCGCGGCCGGAAGAAACGGCGGCGGAACAGGGCGCGGTAGCTTCCCGCATCGGCGAACGTGACGGCCTCGTGCCCGAAGAGCCGCGAGGCGACCGCGATCGCGCCGCACGCGTAGAGGAGCGTCGACAGCAGAACGATCACGACGTCCGGCCAGGGGACCGCGTCGCGCGTCACCAGCTCGCGGACCAGCACGACGATGTTCTGCACGGGCATGACGCGGACGAAGCCCGTGAGTGTCACGCCCGGCAGCGAGCCCATCACGGCCGGCACGAGCGCGGCGATCACCACCGGCATGACGTAGTTCTGCGATTCCTTGAAGGAGCGGGCGAAGCTACACACCGCGATCAGGGCGGCCGAGAAGAGCATGCTGAGCGGCACGATGGCCGCCAGCGTGATCAGCAGGTGACCGATCGGCAGCTGCATCGATTCGTCGACGTGGACGATCCGCACGCTCGCGCCGATGCTCACGACGTTCAGCAGCGCGGTGATCAGGGCGACGACGTTCACGACGAGGAACTTGCCGGTGACGATCTCCAGCGTCGGCACGGGAGTGACCATGAGCGTCTCGAGCGTGCCGCGCTCCCGCTCGCCGGCCGTCAGATCGATCGCCGGATAGATCGCGCCCGTCACCGTCATCAGCACCAGGATGACGGGCATGATCTGCAGGAACATGCTCGAGGCCGCGACCGACGAGGCGGTCATCTCGATCGGCTGGAGCAGGACATCGAGCCGTTCGCCGAAGCGCGGGGCGGAGATGCGTCTGGCCAGGTCATCACGGATCTTCTCGCGGAGGTGCTCGGCGAAGCGGACGAACATCTCCTCGGTTCGCCGACCGGCCTGGAGGCTGCGGAGGTCGCGCTCGTCGTACACGATGCGGACATGGACGGGTTCGGTCCCGTCTCTCCAGGCGTTGGGATCGCCCTCGAAGGCGACGGCCACATGGTACTCGCGGGCGGCGCGGACGGCCTGGTTCGGATCGTCGAATTCCTTGGGGTCGAGCAGGACCACGCGGGGGCGCTCGCCCAGCTCCGCTTCGGCGTTCGGGTCCGGCTGCGATGCAGCGGGTCGCGTCGGCGTCGGATCGTTCGGGTCCGGCTCCTTGCCGTAGACGCCCTCGATCACGTGGTCGAGCCAGCGGCCCTGCTTCGCGTTGGGCACGACGATGACGTATGAGCCGCGTCGCATCGCCTCGGCCTGATCAAGCTGCGCCGGACCGAACGTCAGGATCAGCGCCGGATAGAGGACGATCGGCACGACGACCATGCCGACGAGCGTCCGGCGGTCGCGGAGGATGTCCACGAGCTCCTTGCGGAAGATCGCGCTGACCCGAGCCAACCGCATCAGGCGATCTCCTCGGTGGCATGGGACGCGGACGCCCCGTCGTCCGCCCGGTCGACCATCTGCAGGAAGATATCGCCGAGGCGTTCCGTGCCGGCCTGGGCCCGCAGCTCGTCAAGCGTACCCTCGGCGATGAGGCGTCCGCGATGGATCAGGCCGATGCGGTCGCAGAGGGCCTCGGCCTCGTCCATGCGGTGCGTGGACATCAGGACGGCCTTGCCGGCGCGACCCTCGCGGCGGAT